>JADGCO010000046.1 GCA_015228935.1 Magnetococcales bacterium
CGGGAAGCCCCCCTCGAGATGAATTCTCCCTACGAGACACGTGGCAGACTACCACGTTGATAGGCCGGAGGTGTAAGCGCAGTAATGTGTTGAGCTGACCGGTACTAATCAGTCCATTGGCTTTATATCCAAGAACCAAAGAACACCCCATGCCCATTCCACCCAGTTGTCCAGGAACAGACCAAAATTCAATCAGCATTCTTCCTGGTGGCCATTGCGAGGGGGTCACACCCGATACCATTCCGAACTCGGAAGTTAAGTCCCTCAGCGCCGATGATACTGCATCTTAAGGTGTGGGAAAGTAGGTCACTGCCAGGAAGTTAATCAGACACTGGGATTGCCCCCAAAGCGGTCCCAGTGTTCTGTTTGTCGCGGGATGGAGCAGTCCGGTAGCTCGTCGGGCTCATAACCCGAAGGTCGGAGGTTCAAATCCTCCTCCCGCAACCAAACCGATCCCAAAAAAAACCCTGCAATGTCCTGTTGCAGGGTTTTTTGTTGGTGTGGAAGAGATCCCCATGAAATTTGCCGCCATCGATATCGGTTCCAACGCCGTCCGCCTGTTGATCTCCAACGTATTTGAAATAGACAAGAACACACCCGTGTTCCGCAAGGCGGATTTGTATCGGGTTCCCGTGCGGTTGGGGGATGATGCGTTTCGGCTGGGATACATTTCCCCGGAATTGGCCGACAGTCTGCTTCATGCCATGACGGGCTTCAATAGTATTATCCAGGCAGTGGGGGCCGACGACACCATGGCCTGTGCCACATCGGCGTTACGCTCCGCAGCCAACGGTCCCAACCTGGTGGAACAAATTCGGGAAAAAACCGGCATCGCCATCGATATCATCGATGGCACCCGCGAAGCGGAACTGATCGCCCTGAATCGACTCGATGGCAGTTGCAGCGCCGGGTATTATCTCTATATCGATGTCGGCGGAGGCAGTACGGAATTGACCCTGCTGGAAAACAATCGTCCCGTTGCTTCCCGTTCGTTCAATATCGGCACCGTTCGTCTCAAGGAACAATTGGTGACTGCGGAAGTCTGGCAGGAGATGCAAAACTGGACTCGGGAACATTGCCAGGGTATTTCCGGATTGCAGGGGATCGGCTCGGGAGGTAACATCAACAAATTGTTCAAGATGACGCGCCAACGCCAGGATTTACCGCTCTCACGCAACAAACTCAGAAAACTTCACAAGGATTTGTCGGTCCTGACCCATGAACAACGCATGATCCAGTTGGGCCTGAAACCGGACCGGGCGGATGTCATTGTCTTGGCAAGTGAAATTTTTCTGAAAGTGACCAAATGGGCAGGTGTTGAAAAAATATGCGTGCCACAAATTGGCCTGGCGGATGGCATTATTCATGAATTGTATCGTCGTTGGCCACAGAAGAGTTCGTAACGGACCATTTTCAAGAATCAATAATTGACCAAAAGCAATGTTCCTTGCGCCATATTGCGGGCATTGCGGGTGATGGTGACGGTGACTCGTTTGCAATCGCCAACCACGGCGGAAGGGCAGGCAGCGGATGTATCATCGGCCACGGTGATGGTACGCACAAAACTGTCTGCCAGGTTGGTCGTACTGCTGGTTGGAATGGCGGCAAAGCCGGTGCGCCGCCGCAGGGAAGTGATCGATTCCAGAGAGGCTTGCATCAACTCCGAGCCTTGCTGGATGCGCAGCATGTGGCTTGGATCTTCCAGGCTCTGGCCGATGGCCCCGGTCAGACCTGACAAGAGGATACCAACGGTCAGGATCAAAATGAGTACTTCCATATAGGAAGTGCCTGCCATTCCTCCTGAATTTCTGGAATGTTTCCCGGAGGCAGGAGGGATATTGGACAGATTCATGAAATATAAACAGGTGGCGTTCATTGGACGATCACCGAGCCGGTTTCCGAGCGTATATTGACGGTGACGGTCTGGCCGCCGGTGGTCAGGACTTTGGCCCCGGCATTGCTGGTGGGACGACCCAGACCGTTAAAGACAACAGGAAAATTTCCTCCAAACGTGATACCGTCCAGGGTGGATCCGGAAATGGTGGCAGTGGTGTCAGTGCTGGTGGTGACCGAATAGGTACTGCCGGTCACGTTGACCTGATGCGGCACCCCGCGATTCATGGCGAGGGTTTGGGCAAAGCGTACATCCTGGGCAAACTGCTCAGCGGCAGAGCGCAAGGCAACGTTACCCTCCGGGAAAGAGACATATCCTGTCGATGCAACGATACCGATAATCAGTATTGTGACAAGGACTTCAATGAGCGAATAGCCAGCCTGGGTGCGCATGGTCGTCTTCCTGGTCAAACCCCTGCCCGACAAAAAACAAGCCCGGTTCAGGTCAGGTGCAGGTTGCCGTGGTACTCCGCACGTTGACAGAAATTGTCGTGGATCCCCTCGAATGCCGCACTGTGCAGTTCATGTAACCGGCGGGAGGTGTCGCGGCTCCGGTGGCCACGGTAAAATCACTCGCAGAGACATTTTGCAGCAGGGATTGAGCCAGGGCACAGGTGGTGACGACCGTGAAGGCATCGCCCATTTCACATTTGGCCCGATTATTGGCAGCGGCGGCGACCAAAGCACCGGCAACACTGTTGGCGGCAGCGTCTCCGGAAGAGGGAGACAAGTTACCAAATGTCGTAAAGGATATGCCGCTCAGGATTCCAATCACCAGAACCACGATGAGCATTTCAATCATGCTGTAGCCCCTGCATATTTTTTTGTTCATGGCAGTTCTCCTGCATTTTCTGGCATGCGGTTTGACGCATGGGTATTGTTCATCCATGGTATACATGACATCCAATGATCATGCCATGATTCTCCTCCTTGTTCAACATGATGTTTTTTAAAATATTTTTCTGAAATGGTCCTGGCCTGTTCCAGAGGGGAATAAGCCTGATTCGGTGGCCAATGAAAATGATCGTTTACATTTGATGGAAACGGTCGTAGACATCAGGGAATTGAAATGGACTGTTGCCAGTCGAGATCATCATCAGGAAAGGAATTCATTACGGTGTCCGACACAATACAGAAAAAAATGGATCCGGTTGCTGCCCGCGACTTGCGTGCGGCGCAATTGTTGAAAATGTATGCCGTTTACGGACATTTTTATCAATTGTCCTGGAATGGGAGCGATGGGTTGGGATGCCGGTCGGTCCTGGAACTGGTGGCCCATGACCGGTTACCGAAGAACAGACAGGAATTGTTGCTGCGGCAGGCTGATCTGGTGGCGGTGATGATGAATCCGGGTTCGTCGCATCCCATCGACAGGGGGTATGCTCCCCCCCTGGTGACCCAGGATGGGCAGTCCGTGGCCGATTATCGGTTGACTCCGACCCGGCCAGACAATACCCAGTACCAGATTTTGCGCATCCTGGCCGCCCGGGGTTGGCATCATGCACGGATCTTGAATTTATCGGACCTGCGCGAACCTAAAAGTCCACTTTTTTTGCAGCAGGTGGCCAGGCTGGAGCGGGAAGGGCAGGTGGGAGGCAGACACTCGATTTTTTGTCCGGAACGGCAGGCGGAACTGTTGCCCTTGTTGGGGCAGCCGGGTGCCGCACCGGTTCTGGTGGGTTGGGGACGACATGCGGGGTTGATTCCCCTGGCGGAACAGTGTCTGGATCGGTTGCGAAACCATTTTCTGGTCGGGGTACCGGTGGCTGGGGAGAGCCGACTTTATGCCCACCCCAGCCCGATGTTGCAGCGCATGAAGGATGCCTGGTTGGATGCCGTGTTAGAACAGTTGTCGAAAAACAAGGACGTATAACCTTGATCTTCTCCTGTCAAGCCGGTATGGAGAACCCGGTCGGATGCAGATGCCCGTCCGTTGCCACGCAACAAGATATATGACTTTTGATGGTTTCCGTCAAGCCGGATCCGGGTAGGGGACTCCCGTTCCCCCCAATCCGCAGTAACCCTGCTGATTTTTGGCCAGATATTGCTGATGATAACCCTCGGCAAAGAAAAACTCAGGTGCTTCCTGGATTTCCGTGGTGATGGTACCATGGCCGGCCTGCTCCAGGTATGACTGATAAATTTCCCTGGAGGCCTGGGCCATGGCCATTTGACTGGCTGTGGTGGTATAGATGCCGGAGCGGTATTGTGTGCCGAGATCGTTCCCCTGGCGCATGCCCTGGGTCGGGTCGTGTGACTCCCAGAAGATTTTCAACAGACGGTAATAGGATATGACTCTGGGATCATACACCACCTGGACCACCTCGTTGTGACCGGTCATGCCGGTGCAGACTTCATGGTAGGTCGGGTTGGGGGTGAAGCCACCTGCATAACCGGCAGCAGTGACATGGATGGCACCGGTTTCCCAGAAACGTCGCTCGGCACCCCAAAAACATCCCATGCCAAACAAGGCAATTTCCATATGGGCGGGATAGGGTGGCAGCAGACCATGGCCGGTCACATAATGACGGGATGGTATGGGCATGGATTGATCCCGGCCAGGAAGGGCGGCATGGGGGGATGGCAGCACCATCTTCGTCTTCCAGTACATGTGACACCTCATTCTTTTCAAAAATCCAAAGAGTCGATCCAATAACGACATGATTACGGCACAATCGACTGGGCGATCCGGTCGTTGTTGCGGGTGCGGGCAAAGGTGTTCAAACTGTCCTGAATGGCGATGGATTCCGGATTGATCACAGTCGTCGTCTCGGAAATGTCATGATCGCGATCCTCGTCAGGTTTGCCGGGCATTTGCCGCAGCTCCTGGAGCAGAATGGCATTGGTACGGCGAATTTTGCGAGCCAGGATGACGGTCAGGTTGCGCATGATGTCCAATCCCAGGGATGGGTGACGGGAAAAATAGTCCTGGGTTGGGTTGCGTTCCAGGCCATAGAGTTCGAGGTATTCCTCAGCAATCGCTGTGCCACTTCGTGGACCCTGGTCCAGAAAGGCCATTTCACCGAAAATATCAGGCCCCCGGATGGGAATTTCTTTCTGATTGCTCGTATCTTTGGACAAAATGATCCGGATGCGACCTGCCGGGAGGATAAAAATTTCACTGCCAAGTGTGCCCTCGGCAAAAATTTCCTCTCCGGGCTGGTAACTGGTATGGGTGGCACAAGCCTGCAGGAGATTGTCGATCTCCTCGCGGTTGATACCCCGGAACAAACGGATTTCCTGGACTTTGTTCAGATTGAAATGCATGACGTCACCCGCTTTTGATGCCCATGGCCTTGCTCATGCCCCACATGGGCATGAAAATGCCAAGAGCCAGGAGCAAAATGATTCCCCCCATGGTCCCCATGAGAATGGGTTCAATGGCGGCACTTAAATTTTTAACGGAATAGTCCACTTCCCGTTCGTAGTAGATGGCGACGGATTGCATCATTTCATCGGTACGTCCGGTTTCATCGCCAACGGAGAGCATTTGCAGGACCAGACGGGTAAACATGCCGCTGGAACGGGCGGCCTGTAGAATGCTTTCACCGCGATTGATGCGACGTTGCATCTCCTGGATGCCTGTTTCGAGGAGGGCATTGTCCATGGAGCCGCCGACGATGCTCAGGGATTGGTCGGCGGGCATGCCCGAGCGCAGACACATGGCAAAAGTGCGTGCAAAACGTGCCAGCGTGGCTTTCTGGATGATGCTGCCCACAAGCGGGATGCGCAACTTGTTGCGATCCCACCAGAGTCGTCCGCCTGGAGTCTGAATGAATTTAATGAAACCGAAGACCATCAAAAAAATTCCGGCCAGCATGGCCGGACCGTGATTGATCGTAAAATTGGACGTGGTCATGAGCAGACGGGTTTGCCAGGGAAGCTCTGCGCCCAGTTTTTTGAACAGGGTGTCGAAAGAGGGGATGACAAAATAATTGAGCAGATAGACCACGACAAACATGACGCCCACCACGATGGCCGGGTATCGCAGGGCGCTTTTGATTTGCTGGCGGGTTTGTTTGTCCACTTCCAGAAATTCGTACAATTGCTTGATGGCTTCCGCCAGGCGTCCCGAGGTTTCGCCGATACGGACAATGTTGACGAAAAGCCGGGTAAAAACCTTTGGATGGGCGGCCATGGACGAGGCGATATCCTTGCCGGATTCCAGGTCATTGGCGATGGCTTCCAGGGCGTCCTTGAAACGCTGGTTGGCGGTCGCTTCCCGCAAATTCTGGATGGCGCGGACGACCGGGATACCGGCATCCAGCAGGGTATAGATCTGGCGGCAAAACTGGATCCGGTCGTCGTCGTTTGGCCAGCCACCGCCGAGAACCAGGCCGGATTTGACGACCACTTCCTTGATTTCAATCGGGGCGATTCCCTGTCCGATCAGTTGTTCCACCACCCGGTTGCGATCGGGACCGGACAATTCACCCCGCACCATTTCGCCACTGGCGTTGCGCCCCGCGAAAGTGAAGCGTGGCATCAGGCGGCTCCTTTCATCATGGTGGCCAGAGATTGAAGACCACTCTGTGGATGCCTGGATTCCGGTTCCGGGAATCCGCCACTGGTGTTGCGCCCCGTGAAAGTGAAGCGTGGCATCATGCGGCTCCTTTCATCATGGTGGCCGAGGTTTGAGAACCACTCTGTGGATGATTGGGTACCAGTTCCGGGGAGGGGCAGAGCCGGATGGCCTCCGAGAGGGTTGTGCGTCCGGCATAGGCATAGTGGGTGGCGACGATATGCAGGGGTTCAAAATCGGGCTGGATTTTGGTGGCCTCCAGAAAGCCCCGCGTATCGCCGGAGCGCAGAAAGTTGGCCAGGTTTGTGTTCATTTCGAGAAGCTCAATGACGGCGACACGGCCCCGGAAACCGGATTCATTGCATTTGGCGCACCCTTTGCCCTCAATCAGGTTGTTTCCCAGGTTTGGCATCTGGGGGAGGCGTGCCAGCCAGGCCTGCTCTTTTTTGTCTGGCTGATGCGGTTCGGCACAATCCGGGCAGACACGGCGTACCAGACGCTGGGAAAGAATGGCCAGGAGGGAGTCTGCCACGGCATACCCTTCGATGCCCATGTCGATCATGCGCACCGGGGTGCGGGCGGCATCGTTGGTGTGGAGGGTGGAGAGGACCATGTGTCCGGTCAGGGCGGCGCGCACGGCGATTTCCGCTGTTTCCTTGTCGCGCATTTCTCCCACCAGGATGACATCCGGATCCTGACGCAGGGCGGTGCGCAAGACCGTGGCAAAGTTCCAGCCAATCTTGCTCATCACCTGGACCTGATTGACGCGCGGCAGGCGGTATTCGACAGGATCTTCCACGGTGATCAATTTGCGATCCGGGGTGTTGAGTTCATTCAGCGCCCCGTACAGGGTGGTGGTTTTCCCGGATCCTGTGGGTCCCGTCACCAGGATCATGCCATGCGGGTGTGACAACAGGCGCTGCAATCGTTCCAGATATTCATTGGGCAGGCCGATGGCTTTCAGACTCAGATTGTTATGGGACTGATCGAGGAGACGCATCACCACGGATTCGCCACCCTGGGTGGGCATGGTGGATACGCGCACATCCATGTGTTTGTCGCGCACCGTCATGTGAAAGCGCCCGTCCTGAGCCAGGCGGCGTTCGGAAATTTCCATGCCGCCCATCAACTTGATTTTGGAGATCAAGGCGGGGGCGATGCGCTTCATGTTGAGGATGCGTTCCAGCAGGCTGCCATCGACGCGCTGCCGGATGCGCAGGACATGCTGGTCTGGCTCGATATGAATGTCCGAGGCTCCCATCCGCACGGCGTCATCAAACAGGGATTGAATGATCTTGACCACGGGGGCATCGGAACTGACGCCCATGGAACCATCGGCATTGGCATCCAGACCCGATTCCGCCACCTCTTCCGCCAGCTCTTCGGCAAAGTTTTGCAGGGCAGCCTCATTGCGGTAATGTTGATTGAGGCTGCGTTGGAGGTCGTCGTGGTTGACAACGGCCAGGACCACGGGGCGGCGCAACAAATCGGAAATTTCGTCCGAGGCGTACAGATCCGTGGGATCGGACATGCCGACCAGGACGCCCCAGGGGGTGTCCATCAGGACGATGACACTGAAACGGCGGGCCACTTCTTCGGGTATCAGGCGAACGGTTTCCGTGTTCAGGTGGAAGGTTTTCAGATCCACGACCAGCAGTTCAAAGCGCATGGTGAGAAAACGAAACAGGCTTTCCTCCCAGACCTGTCCCAGGTCGGCAACGTTTGCTGTGGCTTTGTTGCTTCCTGGCGGGCAATTTTGCAGGAGTTTTTCTGTCAGGGATCCGACCGGAAAGCTGCTCTCGTTTTCGACGAGCAGATCGCCCACCCGCAAGGTATCCAGTTCCCGGAATGCCAGCGAGGTTTCCGGAGAACGCAGCAATCCCGGCAAGCTCTCTTCCGAGGTGAAGCCCAGCATCAGGACCGAGCGACCATCCGTGGTGGCACCGTGATCGCGGAGGACCAGAATCTGCCGCAATTGTTCCTGGGTTACACTCATCGCCTACAGGGTCGTTTGGACATGGGGTATTGTGTCAGTTCCACTCGGGTGTGATGACGCTGGATGGAGCGACCGGACTCTCTATTATAGTGGGCTTGATCAGAATGACCAGTTCTGTTTTGACCTTCTGGTCACGATTCTGGCCGAAAAAACTACCGATCACCGGCAGATTGCCCAGTATGGGAACCTGGGCGCGTTCCTGGCGATTTTCCTCGGTCATGAGGCCGCCGATCACGACAATTTCCCCACTGCGTGCCCGCACGATGCTGTCGGATTCCCGGGTGGCGCTGTTGGCCAGGGGAAAATTCTGGCCACCGATCTGTCTCTCCCGGGTCGTTGCCCGGGCGATGGTGGGATGGATGTGCATGGTGACCACGTTGTCTTCGCCGATGCGGGGGACGACATCCAGGGCCACACCGGAGAAAAACTGGGACAGAATAAAATTGGTGGATCCTGCCGAATTGGCGGTTGCGGCTTCTCTCTGGATACCGGTCACAAAAAAATCGTCCGCGCCGACCCGGATGACCGCTTTTTGGCTGTTGAGGGTCGCAATACGGGGACTCGAGATGACATGAACCTTGCCCTGGCTCTCCAGCAACTCTAAAAATCCCTGGAAATCACGCAGTTGAATTCCGACACCCAGGACGCCGCCAAATGCCGAATAGGGTATCTGGAAACCGGGAGTTCCTTGTGGCAGCGTGCCGTGGTTGTTCCAGTTTGTCGCTGTAACAGTTCCCGGAGGAGGGAGCATCGTGATCATATCCGAGGGTCTTTCCATGGGGGTCAACAGGGATCCGCCACCGGTTTGTCCTACGGTGATGCTTTTGCCTGATCCTGTACGGACGAGAGAAGACCAGTTGATACCGCTTTCAAATCCGGAGTTCAATTCCACTTCGATGAACTTGGCCTCCAGGACAACCTGGCGTTCCAGGGTATTTTTCATGCGATTGATAATGCTCTCCACCCTGAGCAATTCGGACGGCAGGGCACGTACCATGACCAGACCGGTTTGTCGGCTGATACTGACGTTGCGCTCCAGTCCGTCGTTGGAACCGGAACAGGAATATTTGCCACCGGAGCCACTGCCTGTACTTGCGGAGGTTGATCCGCCACCTTGGGTGGAAGTTGTCGTTGCCCCGGCACCTTGACCTGAGGCCAGGGAGGTTCCGGAGCCTTGTCCTGTTGTCGAGGTTCCGGACTTGTTGATGCCAAGGGTCATGCACAATACATCGGTCAACTCCTGCCAGAAATCGCTGGAAAATGTGGTATCCAACTGGGTGCCGGAGGCATTCTGGGCTGAAGAATTTTGTTGTTGAGAGGTTTGCGATGTGGAGGAGGATGACGATGATGAAGAGCTTGAATTCTGCCCCGAACTGACCCGCAGGGACGAGGAGCCTTTGCGATCCATGTCCGGATAGTGAACCTGAAATACCTTTGAGGTCAGTTGATTGGCGAAGATCATGTATCCCTGACGCATGAGCCGACAATCAAAATTTTGCAGCCGGCAAATGGCCTGGACTGTTTCGGAGATGGTGACCTGTTTCAGATTGAGGGAGATGGTGCCACTGACTTTGGGGTCCAGGACCAGGCTGTAGGGTGTTCCGGCGACCACCCCTTCCAGAACCGAGCGGACCGGTGCCTCTGTGACCTGAATATCAAAGAGTGGTTCCGGCTCGGGAATCACGGCAGGGGGAGGGGCGGTACGGGATGTCTGATGGGTTGGTGTGGCAGGTATTGTTGCTTCCGGAGGTTGAGCCTGTTGGCGGGAGATATCCCGGGACTCTTGAACTTCCTTGTTGATGGATTCCGGTGGTTGGACCTGTTGGCGGGCCATGTTTCGGGCTTCCTGGATCTCTTTTTCAAGTTCCGGGGAGGGGAGGATGCTTTGACAGCCATGGAGCCAAAGGGCCAGAGTACCACAGAGCAATCTGGTCATGGTTCTGTGTGCGTTGCCACAGAGTGATATTTTTGCGCTGGGTCTCTTCATGGTCCGGCTTTCTTGGCTATCATTGTATTTGTTCATGGTTCATCGCTCAGATCAACATATTTCTTGGGATCATCCACCTGGATGGGGGGGGGAAGACGGATCTTGCGTCCTTTGTGGAGTAACAAGACTCCTGCCGGGGTGATGGATTTGACCATGGCTTCTTCGACCCGGTCACCAATTTTGACCAGGGAGCCGTTGATCATGGCCAATTGCCGCTCGGGGCTGACCAGAAGCAGGGAGAGAGCAAACCCGGTTTCCGCATGGGGGTTCTCTTTTTTGGTTTGACCGTGGGGGGCGGTTGGATCACGCCACGCATTGGCAGCGTTCGCGGAGGCGGATGGCAGGATGAACAGTCCAATGACCAGGATGGTACGCAGATCAGGCACCGATCAGCTCCTCTTCGAGGCTCAAGGTAAAGATGATCAAGGTGACCTGGGCCTGGGGGTGATTCTTGATTTGCAGATCCAGGGTGTCCCAATAAAAGGTCCATGCCATGTTGCGCAGGGATTGCAACAGAGTCATGGTGCTTAAATAATCACCCGTAAAGGACAATTTAATGGTATGTCGCCAGATGATCAGGGGTGGGGCTTCGGGTGGTTTTTCTTCGCCTTTATCCGGGGTGGCTGCGGTTTTGCTTTTATCGGTATTTTTGGTGGTATCCCTGCTTTTTCCGGCATCTGTCGGCAGGGTACCTTTTTCAATGGGCGGGGAAGCGTGATCTTTTTTTGAATGGATGACGATGGGTTGGACCGGCATGTTTCTGAGTTCGGTCAGGGTGATCCCTGGGCTGTTGCGCAGCAGGGTGCCCAGGGCGATGGTCATTTCCTGGGGGGCGACCAATTTTTTCATGGCTTTGGATACATCGTTTTCCAAAGCTTCCAGCTCTTTTCGATAGCCTCCCAGACGGACATTCTCCTGTGTCAGGGGATCGGTCCGGGTGCCTTTCAGGCGTTCCAGTCGCGTGGTCAGATCCAGGATTGATTTTGACAATACAGAAGTATTTTCAATAGTTTGTATGCGTTCAATCAGCAAAGGACGCAGGATGATCTTGAAAGCGACCACCCAGGGAATGAGTATCAGGACGCCCAATATCATGATGCGTTCCCGTTGCGAGAGGGCATCGATGCGTCCTGCCAGGGAGGAGTTTTGAGGGGTACTCATGGTTTTTTCATATCCGGGATATGCTTGGTGCGCAACAGGAAGCTGACAGGCTCCCCATCATCGGCATTCTTGTTCATTATTTGCAGAATATCAAAACGCTTGTTGCGAAAATGTGCGGTACGTCCCAGGGATTCAATAAAGCGCGGGACAAGTTCCATGGACTCTCCCTTGCCGGAAAATCCCATATCCTGCCCCCCGTTCTGGAGGGTGATGCCTGTCAACCAGACCCCGGGGATGACGCATTGGGAGAGATCCTCCAAATGTCCGGCAAATCCTTCCTGCTGGCCCAGTTTGTTGCCGCTCAGGAATTCCATGAGTCGCTTGTTGATGGATATTTTTTCCATGAGTTGTTGCGCCATATTTTCCAGACGTATGTTCAGGGCTTTGTCCGTGGCGCTGTCAACCAGTTGCTGAACTTCCGCCTGGAGGGTGGCTTCCCGGCTGCTGACCTGGGCAAACTCTGCCCGTATGCGTCCCATGTGCCATTGCAGCGTTCCCAAAAGCAGACCCAGAATGAGGGTGGAGAGGAGTCCCATTCCCAGGATCGGTTTGCCTGACAGCAGATTTGTTTTGGGGCGGAGGCGTTCTTCGAGCAGATTGACCTGGGTATGGGAACTTCTGATCTGGCCCAAGACTGCTCCCAGGACCGGCAAGGCCATGGCCAGGTTGCGTTCTTCAGGTATCCCGTTGACAAAGTTGAATATTTTTGCAAGATCAAGCGGAGAGACAACCACGCCGGGCAACAGTCTGCCCAGAGTTTCGGAAAGACCGGCCACCGGATTTTCCAGGGGAGCCAGGTATATTTTTCCGACTGTCATCTGCATCCGGGTTCGGATGTACTCCAGTGTGCGCTGCAACTCCATGGCCAGGGGTTCCACGGCAGAGGTCAGTGCCTTTTCCCGGCCGGTTGTTTCGACGCGCAGCAGTTCCTGGAGGCGTTCGGTTCCAACCTTGATGCGGCGCGAAAAAACGATTTCCGTCTCGCGGATGGCCATGACCTGGGTATCCTGGACGCCGACATGCAGAAGGATCATGCCGCCGGCCGTGCTGTCATCCAGGTGGGATGCCACATGGCGGAGTGCCGATTCATGTGCATCCACAGCCAGGAGGGTCATGTGCAGCCTGGTGGCCAGGGTGCTGAGCCGGATGATCTCATCCTGGTTGGCGATAAACACGTTCACCATGGATTTTTCGGCGGTATCATCCTTTTTGCGAATCGCAACGGGTTGCACGGAGATGACTGCATTTTCCACCGGGAAATCCAGTCGGTCCCGCACCCGCCAGCGCATGATGGATCCCAACTCTTCCGGCGGGGCATTGACGGACTCTTCCAGAAAGGTTCGGTATTGGCCCGGTGTCAGGACACCAACTCCCTGACTTTTTTCAATATTTCTTTGCTGGAGGATTGACAGAAGACGTGCCGGTCCATCTCCTTCGACAGGGATGAACTCGCAGATTCCGACCGTCAAGGGACCCTTGGCATGCTCTTCAACCTGGACCAGAACCCAAAAATCCGACCAGAGTCCCACACCGAGCAGTCCCCCTTTGGCGCGGCCGGGATTCCCTTTATTGCCAAATAGAAACAAAGATTTACGCATGTTCCTGGTCTTTTCGGTCCCTTTTGCCATTGTCGAGTTTCGCAGCGTAAAACAGTTTCCTCGCTGCTGTCATTGTACGCAATTTTTTGTGCCATTACAAGGTGTAACCTCGTATCAAGGAATAGCGGCTCTTCCGGCCACGGCGTGGCACCTGGATGATGGTTCAGGATGGATGGTATCATGCGGCACCATCGGTGCCTCTTCCTGCAAGCGGGAGTATCATGTCGGACCTCCATGATCTGCAACGCGAATTGCATCAACTCGAAAATTGTCTGGAACAGGTTCAAAACTCCTGGACCATCGACGATCATGAATCCTTGTTGCAATTTTATGTCGAAATTCTTCCAGGTCTGATCGGGGCGGAACGGTGTTCCATTTTTTTTGTGGATCTGCGGCAAAACAATGTTTGGCTCAAGGTGGGCACCGGGTTGAAATTTCGCCAGATCGAGGCTCCCCTGGAAGGGAGTGTCGTGGGGCGGGCGGTCTCTTCCGGGGCCTGCATCGTGGAAAATGGCCTGGATCAGCGCCCGGGCTTTCATACCAGTACCGATGCCAGGACCGGTTTTGTCACCCGCAACCTCATTTGTGTGCCGGTACAGAGTCGTGTCAATTCAGCCGTGACTGCGGTGGTGGAACTTCTCAACAAGGTCCATCCCGGCGGGTTTACCCTCGACGATCAGGAACGACTCCTGAAGATCATGCGCCAGCTTTCCATGATCATCGACAATATACGTATTCAAGGTGATATCCTCTCTGTTTCCAAACAGATCAATGACACCCTGCGGGGCATGAATCCGGCTTTCCTTGCCAGCAGGAATATCATTGCCGAGAGCCGGGCCATGCAGGAGGTGTTGGCCTTTGTCCGCTCGGTGGCAGGAACGCCGGTCAATATTTTTGTCAGCGGGGAAAATGGTACCGGCAAGGAGGTCATCTCCCGCCTGATTCACGACCTCAGCCAAGCCAGAGACAAGCCTTTCGTGGCGGTCAATTGTGCCTCCATCCCGGAAAATTTGATGGAAAGCGAATTTTTTGGTTATGAAAAGGGGGCTTTTACGGGTGCGGTTCTTGCCCGCAAGGGGCGGTTTGAAGAGGCCGATGGGGGAACCTTGTTTCTGGATGAAATTGCTGATCTCCCTCTGGCCATCCAGCCCAAATTTTTGCGGGTTCTTCAGGAAGGGGAGGGGAGTCGGCTGGGCAGCAACAAGGTGAATAAATTCCAGTTTCGCATCATCAGTGCCACCAACAAGGATATTCGCCGCGAAGTGGCCGAAGGTCGGTTTCGCGAGGATCTCTATTACCGTCTTTTTTCCGTGGAGGTGCATATTCCCCCCCTGCGGGAACGACCGGAAGAGATTCTGCCCCTGGCGCAGGCGTTTCTGCGGGAGACCTGTCGTCGGTTCCAGAAGCAGGTCAATGGATTTTCTGCTGAAGTGATGCACTTGTTTGAGAGTTACGCTTGGCCAGGCAATGTCCGCCAATTACGCCGGGAGGTCGAACGTCTGGTGACCTTGACCCCGGAACATGGGGTGATGACTCCGGAAAACTGTTCCCTGGAGTTGCGCCAGAAAGCCCTTGTTCCCCAGGAAACAAAGAGTCTTTTGCCGGGAGATGCCACAGGGCTGTCGGTTGCCCCCTCCGACTTGCCTGACCAGTCCTGTTTGCCAGCCTATCCACTTCCCCCCGGGGATGCTCCCCTGAAAGTCCATTTACAGGCCCTGGAACGCCACTGCATTGCCACGGCCCTTCAGGCCAGCCATGGCAGCAAACAGGAAACAGCTCGCCGGCTTGGCATTACCCGCCAGTGGCTGCACCGGAAGATGATTCAGTATCAGATGTGAACGAAACTCACGCGCAGGCCTGATTTGCTCATTGGCCTGACCTGCCAGTTGGTCTGATCTGTTCAGTTGGCCTGCTCGGCATTGCAGTCGGTTCATGCCTGCTCTGTGGCTACGTCCCTTTGCACAGGACTTGAGCCTCTTCCAGGGCTTTCCTGGCATTTTGCAAATATTTTTTGGCCAGCTTCGCCTTGTCCTTGTCCTGATCGCGCATCTGAATTTTGTTCAGTTGGTTCATGATCTCGGCAATCTTGTCCCGTCCCTCGGATTTTTTACAGATATCATGAATTTCGGCGATGGATTTGTAGATGCTGGCGGTGGTCTCCATGGCCTCGATCCGGAGGGATTCATACTGGTGCAGATCTTCAAATTCCTTTTTTTTCTGAGCCTGATCTGTTTTACGTTTGCGGGCCAGGATGTCGATTTCAGTAGCCTGTTTCTGGAAGCATTCGGAGCTTTCGCAAGCTGTACCACCCTTGGCCGGGGTCAGAAGAACCAACAATGACAGCGCACAGGCAACTCCAGAGAAAGTAAGACTCTGCTTCAGCATTTCTTCCACCTCATGATCTGGAAAATTCCTTGCAATGGACTGAAAGGCTGGCAGCCTCCGGCTGCCAGAATTTCCAAAATTATATATCCATTGCTTCAGACACCACAACGTCAACAATCGTTACCATCGATTGGGCAGTCTGGTTTGTGATGTCAATGAACGTTTCCCTATTAATGGAAAGCTTCATTTCCTTTGTTCATCGCCACGGGGGTTGTTTTTCCAAAAAAAGGCCGGTCCGGGGAAAAGTTCCTTTTTATATGTTGAATTTAATGGTAATTCTAAACATGGCACGCGAATTGAAACATGGTAGGCGACGCCCAAGTGGGCCAGCCGGTCCCGGGAGTGGTTCCCGGACCGAAGTTTCTTGCATATGAAACCTTACAAATAAAGGGGAACGAACATGAAAACCGCCAATCGCAAATCCGGCCAAGGCCAAGAAGGTTTTACCCTGATCGAGTTGTTGATCGTGATTCTGGTGATCGGTATCCTGGGTGGTGTAGCCGTGTCACAGTTTGGTGATGTGACCGGAACAGCGACGACGAACGCCAACACCATGTCGGATAAGAATATGACAACATGGAATTCCTGCATCACCAAAGGAAAGGCGGCAGGCCAAACGTTCGCAAACCTGTCCGCTGCGAACGGGCTTTGTGGGGCAGCTCCTACGGGTGGAGGGGGTTCTGTGGCAGCCTTGACAGAATAATCGCGGTTGCAAAAGCCCGGTATCTGTTTGTCCTGGGTGTGGTCGGATAGACAGTTCAAAGTGGGATGAGGGGAGTGTCCTGTTCGAGACAAGGACATTCCCCCTTTCTGTTTTGGCGTGTACGCACATTAGAATTTTTGAGTTTTGCAATTTATAATAATGTTATTAATCATGTATGCTTTGATTTATTTGCAAATCATGGACTCGACAAAAGGGTATGCGAAATCTGCTGCGCCAATGTTTCAGCAACATCAATCCCTGCTTGGTGATTTATGAAATCCGTAAGGATGGCACGACCAGAGAACAGGGTTCAGGCAAGGCGAAAGAACGGTTTCACGTTTGTGGAAATGCTCATCGTGATCCTGATCATGGGTATCCTCACCAGCATGACGGCACCTCTGATCGATAATTTTCTCGATGCCTACATGCAGGAGCGTGACCTGAATGGAGTCACCAGCCAGGGGCGTCTGGCCATGGCCCGGATGACCCGGGAACTGCGTGGTTCTACCGGCTTTGTCAACCCGCCCTACAACAACAGTACCCAGATCCAGTTTACTCCGCCGGGCGGTGGGTCCACCGTCACCTATTCCGTGACTGGCAGTACGCTGGTCAGAACCCAGGATGGGGTTGCGGTGGTTCTGGCGGATCAGGTGGCGTCGGTGCAGTTCACTTCCAATGGGAATGCCCCGCCGGTGACCTTGCTGGATATCGCGCTTTCCCTCACCCGGCGGCAGGGTGGAAATATTCTGTTTTCGACCAGTGTCAATCCGAGGAATTAGCGATGAACGCGCCTGCGAAAGAGTCCGGTTCCATGTTGCTGGTGGCCTTGTTTTTGATTCTGGGAGTCGGGGCCATGGTGGCGGCTGCCGTGCGGATGGCCGGGGTGGATACCCTGGCAACCATCGAGGAAACCCAGGGAGGACGTGCCCTGTTCCTGGCCGAGTCCGGTCTGGAAAACGCCAAATATCGCCTGAAAGCCAACCAATGTGTCACCACCGGCCTCACCCTGCCTCTGACGGGTTCGTTGGCCACCGGCGAGGATTTTTCCGTCAACGTGACCAGCCTGGGCAGCAATCAGTTTCAGTTGAATGCAACAGGTACTGCCAAAACGGCCCAACGCACCATACAGGAAGTCATGAATTGTACGGTTTCGGGATTGTGGGATACCGGCATGGTCGGTTGTGAAGGGGTGGTCATGGGTGGTGACATGGAAACCAACAGTATCAATTCAACGACCGGCGGGACCAATCTCTACAATGGTGATGTGAAAACCATCAATCCTGCCGCCCATATTTCTCTTTCCGGAAGTGTGGATTTGAGGGGCGATGCCTTGACCACCGGAGCCGGCAGCAATCTCACTGTGGGTGGCAGTTCAATTGTGCGTGGTGATGCGTCAGTGACCGGGACCATCACCGGTTCGGTTGTCGGGGCACACAATGCCGGACAGGCACCCACGACCACAGCGGCGGATTGTGATCCCCTGAATGTTGTCTCTTTGGTGTCAGACAGCATGTCTGCGTATCTGACCAGCAAATATGGTGGGACCTTGCCCGTTGCATCCAGTTGCACCCCGGCAAGCGATGCGACTATTTCTGTTGCAACGGATTATTATTGCACTTCTTACGATCCAAATAATAATGTTGACTTGATTTTTACCGGACCTGCAACAGGAACCAGGGAGTTCAATATTTATATAACGGGCGGGGGAAACTTTACAATCAGCAATACCACGTCTCTTTCCCTGGTCAGTGGAGCCAACCTCACCATTTATATGGCCGGTGGTGGAACCCTCAACGTAACCGGGCAAATATTGATTGACAGCAGTTCATCCGTAACTGTCTATTCAACAGGCCCGGTCGATATCGGTGCCCAGGGTATCATGAACAGCGGTACAGCGAGTCAGTTCAGAATCTATAGCAGCGGCAGTGGTACAATCAATCTGAATGGGGGTGCCTCGGCCAAGAGTGTGACTTATGCGCCTCTGGCATCCATAACGATGAATGGCAATGCCGATTTCACGGGTGCCGTGCGCGGTCGAATTGTTTCCAAAGCCAATGGTACCGCCGATTTTTATTATGACGAAGCCTTGAGAAATCTGAACGAAGGGAGACGAGTCACCATGAGTGCTGTATCCTGGCAGGAAAATTTTTAATTCCATCAACCAAAGTGCTGGCAGCCTGCGGAACCAGTACAGCACGCCATCATGGTGAAAAATCATGAAAACCACCCGTTGCAAAGCAGGCAAGGGTCAAACCGGTTTCACTCTGATTGAAATCTTGATCGTGATTTTGGTGATTGGCATTCTGGGCGGCATTGCTGTTACACAGTTTGGTGATGTGACCCGTCAAGCCCGGACGAATACGGCCGCATTGACCGCCAGAAGTACGGCAACCTGGAATGCATGCAGGGCGAAAATTGCCCTCTCTTTTGTTGACACTGCGAACCCAACGGTTGCGGAGACGGCTTCCCTCGCTACCATGTGTGGTGCGACCCCTTGAAATTAAATCTTGATGTGAACTTTCGGTTAAACGATTGGAAAATTTTCAATCGCAACCTGCTCATGAAAATGAATATGTCCTGGTATACGCCAAACCGTGTTCACTTCGAAATGTGTGTATTTCCGAAAAAACGAAAGGAACTGGTTTAAATGGTGCCAAACAATTTTTTAAATTCCGCAAATTTTGAAATAAAATCAGCAAATTCTTTTACGCTTGGCAAGGCGTTTAATGCATTGCCAGTGATCAAGCCAGTCTGATCAATCATGACATTCATGGATGATCCGGGCCTTTTTCTTTGCCCTGCCAAGGTGATGATCGCCTTCTGCTTTTTTGATTTTTCGGCTATGGCAATTTCTTTTACCGGGTCTTGTATTTTCCAATCAAACATGTTTGTGACGGCATCATTCGACTTCTCTATCAATTGCGCATGATCTTTTTGCAGTAAAGGAATAAGAATATCTTCCAATGTTCCTCCTTTTTTTGGATCTCCCCATATATAAATACCCTTATCTCCATCAACAATTCCTGCCATGTTGTTTTTATCAACCACAATATTTCCAGATATCCACTGCTCTTTTCCATAAATGTCGCTGATTTCAGAAAAATCCCTCATGAATTCATCAAAAATTATATCAAAACTTCTTGAATCTGCATCATATATAAATAAATAACGCGACTTTTTTATAATTTTATCAGTTTCTCCTGTCAATTCAGATGCCTCTTTTGATAAAAGCATGTACGACGAAAGAAAAGGCATAATATTATTTTTTCTGGCATCACCGCCACTGTCAAACAGTAAGATGAGATTATTTTCCTTGTATAGCACACGATCTGGCAGAAAAAATTTATGCGCCATGGCGAGGTCGAGATCTTTCATGGCATGAAGGCTTAAAGTGTTTCTAAAAATTTGATTTAAGGGAGAGGGAAATTGACTCAACGGCCATTTGGCTCTTGAAAAACCAAAAATGTGTTTCAAGACCAATCTGGTCAAGGCTACATCATGTTTTCCTTCACAAAACACAAAAAGTGCCTTATAGTCGAGCATTATCTGGCTTTCCTTAAATCCACATTTCCTGCCTTGAGAAGCTTTTGAAATTTTTGTCCATCATAATATCTTACAATAATTTTCTCTTCATTTTCCACGAGAGCATAAAAAGAATAATATTCTGGGTTTTTAGAATTCTCTATAAAAGCATCTATGCACTCTTTGCTGTGACTCGTCATGAAGAGTTGGGCATTAAATGTGACGGCCAGTTCATGAATAAACGGGGTGTAGCGGGCAATCAATTTTGCATGGATAGCATTTTCAAATTCATCGATGAGAACAATTCCATTTTTGGCCGCAGAGAACATCAGGGATAAGAAAAAAATACGCTGTAGACCCTCGCCATAAACTGCAATATCAACACCTCGGTCAAACTTGTTATCATCCACGATAAAACGCTGTCGGGCATCAATCAAGCGAATGTCATTGATGCTTGGAAGCATCTCCCGGCGCAAAAATTCAATAATTTGAGGTAAGGATTTGGATTGGACGCTCTGATGATAGAATCTTGCATAACGATGCGGTTCGTTGAGGAAAAACGGGCTACTGAATACCACCGGGCAAAGCAGTTTAATAGAATCTGCCAATGTTTCACGCTGTCGTCCCAGAAAAATACGGGTTAACGATTCCTGCTTATGGGTGCCATGGTTTGCTGTCAATTCAACTGTCTGCATGTATCTTGTTTTATCAAATGTAGGACTTTCCTCGAAATAGTGAAGAGTTGAAATATTTGTATCCTGATTGTCAAATTTTCCCGAAATATGGATGGAATCCGGGATTTGTTCCAGGAACCATTCAGGATCCAACCGATCTGCTGCTTCCTTGGCTCTCAAACGCATAATATTTAATAATCCGTCAAAATCGTTTTGATGAGACAGTAGATAAACCGCCTCAAGCAATGTCGTTTTTCCGGTGTTATTGATTCCAGCAAATATATTTATTCGAGACAATGTGTCAATACGAATATTTTTTAATTTTTTATAATCATGAATCATTAGAGAAGTAAAATGGGAATCAATACGATCATGGAAAATATTTTTTTGTTCGACACCGATCAAACCCGTTGATCGGGTCCGATCAATAATGCTTTGCAATTTTCCAAGAGCGTTTTCAATCGATAAAAGATTCTCCCCTCGTATGGATAATCCTCCCAAAGTATTGATGTCTCTGGAAACGGATTCAACCAAAAAATCCTGCTGTGTTTGAATGACCAGGTCGCTTGCCTGATAAGCCATTTGTAAGTTTCTGGTTTTTACCAATATATCAAAGGCTCGCCGATCTGTAAGAAGCCTGCTCAGGGTATAAATATCATCCCGTTTATTAATGGCCGGTTCTTGATATTGTTCTCCATAAGTAACCTGACCATCGTCATCTTCCTCAGAAATTGGCTCTCTTGATATCAATGAAAAGAAAATATCGGCATGATTCGTATCGCCGGCAGAGTAAATTTCATCGTTCCAATTCAACCAATCTTTCATGGCTGAGTTTTTAATGACTTCACGAAAAATTGGAAACTTGCTCTCATCAAACTGATCGCCATAATCAGATTTTTTATACTGTTCAACAAAAGCCAATGCACGTAAGCTGCGCCGCAACTCCACCTTGCTGATCCCAATTCTCCGACAAATTTCTTCTTCACCAATAAAAAATTTAGAATGCATTCTTTGTAAAAGTTTGGCCTGGTTCCACTCTTTCCATTTTTTGTTTCCGCTGATATGTTTAAGAGCCATCAGAGTCAGATGATGCAACTCACCGGCATCATTATATAAAACAACAGGAATTCTGCTGAAAATTTCAATCCCCAACTTTCCCAAATCGATATATTTTTGTTCATGTTCATGCAAAATATGTTTCAGGGCGGCGATGCGACGATTTCCTTCGACAACAACATAACCTTTTTCAGGTAATTCGCGTACCTGAATTTGATCAACGGGTAGATAGCCATTGGCGAGAAAACTGTCAATCAAATCTTGAATATTTTGGTTGCGTTCTCCAGCAAGCATGCGAAAAGTTCGACGCGCAACCGTATCATCCTTGATGCGCTCATCAGATACTTCGACAAAATCTTTTTCGTGAATCAGTCGGTAATTGTTTGGATCAAGGTAGATGTTCTTTATGCTGATCCGCTTGACACTGGACTCGTTTCGGGTTTCCTCATCATTCATATCAAATTCATCCTGCTGTTTTTCGATCATGGGTCAGACAACGGTCGTACCTGAAACATCTTGTATATGCCAGGCAACATACCAGGGAGGAAAATACTTTCCAACCGTGTGTGTCGCATGGAAAGGGTATCCAACATGGGGCGGTGCCGGCAAGGAGTTGGGCGACAAATTGGCCTTGACGATCAATCTGGAACCGTCCCGCAGGGACCAGAACACTTGCAAAAGGCCATCGGAACGGACAAACCATTGTCCGGCATGCCCTCCGATCAGGGGGAGACGTGGTATGATTTCCTTGTGGCGCACGGCCAATAATTTTTGATGCAGGGTCAACCAGTATGGCCCGTTTTGGTTATTGATGGCGCGCCAATCCATGCGTGCCATGGCCATTGTTTGTGGGTACCCGGGGTGGGGCAGGGGGGGCAGTTCCTTCAGGTTGTGGAATCGGTAATAATGCCTGAATTCCCGTTGTCGGCCTTCGACAATGGATGGGTGCAGGTCGGCGTGCAGGTCGCAAAAAAATGGAAAAGGCTGTGAACATCCCCACTCCTGTCCCATGAACAGCATGGGAATTTGGGGAGCCAGCAACAACAGGGTCGTGGCAGCCTGAACGGCCTCTGGCGGGACCAGGGAGACGATCCGTTCGGCAGCGAGTCGGTTGCCGACCTGATCGTGATTTTGCAGAAAGGACACAAAGGCTGTGGGAGGGAGATGGGCGCTTGGTTCACCGCGTGACCGGCCATCGCGGTAGGGGGAGGCCTCCCCCTGCCAGGCAAATCCCTCGGCCAGAGAGCGGCCAAGATGGTGCAGCGGCGTCTTCTGGAAATCCAGATAATATGCCTGGGTTTCTCCGGTCAGGATGTGATGCAGGGCATGATGCAGATCATCGTGCCATTGTGCCTGGCAACGGCCAGTGGCCATTTCCGGTTGGATGGTGCCGGGTGGCTGCGGCTTCGGAGCCGGATGACCTTTGGCCAGGCCTGGTTTGCCGGCCTTGGGCGCTTGTTGAATAAAACTATCTGGGCGCAAATAGTGGGCGGTATTGGCATCATTTTCCAGAATCAGGTGGATGGGACGCTGGGCACCGGGACCATTCTGGACAGCAGCGGCCAATTCATGAATGATATCGGGTTCGGTCTCATCCACCATGGCCTGGACGGCGTCCAGACGCAAGCCATCCATATGATACTCTTCCAGCCAATACAATGCATTATGAATGAAAAACTGCCGGACCCAATGACTGTCGGTTCCGGAAAAATTCATGGCCACGCCCCAGGGGGTGTGGTGGTGGGTATGAAAAAATTGGGGGGCATACAGGTGCAGATAATTGCCCTCGGGTCCAAAGTGGTTGTATACCACGTCCAGAAACACCATGATCCCCAGGGCATGGGCTTTGGCCACCAAATTTTTCAAATCTTCCGGGCGACCATAGACCGATTCGGGGGCAAAGGGCAGCACGCCATCATAACCCCAGCCATGCTGACCGGGAAAATCGGCCAGGGGCATGAGTTCTATCGCCGTGACACCCAGTCTGTCCAGATATTCCAGGTGTTTTTCCACACCCAAATAATCGCCGCGCGGGGTAAAGGTGCCGACGTGAAGTTCGTAAATGATTGTCTCGGTCCAGGGTCGGCCTTGCCAGGAGGCATCGGGCCACTCCCAGGCCGCCGGATCGACGACGCAACTCGGGCCATGCACGTCATGAGGTTGATATCGGGAAGCCGGATCTGGGACCCGTGGGCCTTTGTCGATGCGGAAGCGATACAGGGAGTTCGCCTTGGCCGCATCGGTAATCAGCGTAAACCAACCCCCTTCCGTTGCCTGAAGCGGAAGAATTTTTTCTTTTTTGGTCGCAGATTCCAGACAAAGATCCACCTGACGGGCGGCAGGTGCCCACAAGCGAAAGGCAACGGTGCCATCCTCTTGCAGGAAAGTTCCAAACGGCATCCCATGGACACGGCGACTGGTCATATGTTTTTCAGAATATGAAAGTGAGTGGATTCGGGAGCGTTCTTTTCCCGTAATTGTTCAGATTCCTCCATACATCTGAAAACCGGGATGGAGGTCCAGGAGGAAGCGGCTCTGCCTTTCTCCCTGCATATCATACCTTCATGGGCGGTTCGATGCAATCAATCAATAAAACCCTGGGTGGAGAATACCGTGATTGTTTCCCGGTTCATTCGAATGACAAGGCGTGACAATCAGGCGAAGGCGGGTGCGCCGCAACGGGGACAAATGCGTGGATGACAGGCTCGACAAAAAGATTTTTCACAGCGGGTGCAGTTGGCATGGGCGGTGATGGAGAGAAAATGCAGTGCGTCGTCACACACCAGACGCGAGGGATCTGGGGTGATCAGGCCTGCCTCACAGGGCAGGGGATCCAGCCGACGGGTGACGGGATTCCAGTCCAGAAATGTTTTACGTTCGCCTTTGCGCCGGCGGATTGTCACCTGGAGTCGGCAGACCGGCATGGTCAGGATGAGGGTTTGCACCCAGGTCGTGCGGATGGTGACGGCATGTTTTTCTTTCAGGTCGGATAATTTACTTCGATATTCACTGCGGATGGCGGCCAGGCGGTTTTGCATATGTGCCGGATCCGGGGTGGGGGTACGTCCGGTTGTCTCCCGTCGCACGATATCCCGCGACAGGTCGGTATAATAACCATGCAAACGCTGCAAATCCCGGTCGAGACGGCGGTGGAGTCCATCCAGGAATGGTTTCAGGATCTGTCGGATCTGCATGGGCAGGGCATGGTGCAGGCTGGCCTGGAGCTGCTCGGTGGTCCAGAGGGGGGGCAGCACATCCTCTTTTGGAATTCCTGTCGGGTCGCTGGAGGGTGTGTGGTGTGTCGTGCCGTTGTCGTCCTGAATATTGGCATCCCGCATCCGCAGGGCTGCCAGCAATCCTTCCAGGCAGGGATCGATGGGGGCATTGTTGGCCAGATTGAAGCCTTTGATCAGCAATCCTTCGCGTTTTTCATCGGCCATGGCGGTATGGCGCAGCCAGAGGATGAGGTAGCGGGTCCAGGCTTTGCTGCTGGATTCCAGCCGAAATACGGCATTGGGCAGGAGCAGGTTTTGTTCGAGGATTCGTTCCGGATCTTTGGGCAGGTCAAATTCCACCGGCCAGCAGCGATGCAGGGTTCGGCCATCCTCTTGCAGCAGGCGAGACAGGCGGTCCATCCATTCCGGATCCGAGCCGACGCGGCGGGCGGTTTCCGGGGCATCCGCCGCGAAGCCGAGGCTGGAAAATTCCGGCAAATCCAGTTTTTTTTGCCACTCCGGCGGCAACATCACCTCCATGACGGCTGGTTGCGGGTGATCCACAACAGCGCCCCGGCGTTGCAGCAGTTCAGCGGTGACGTGGAACAACTGTTCATTCATGCTGGATTATTCCCTGCAATCATGGAGTTCAGCACCAGGCAGACCCGGACTTTTCTCCGAACAATTTTTCATCGAGTCGTTTGATGGCATCGTCGCGTCAACGTCAGGCTGATTCAAACTCTTCTCCGAACAATTTTTCATCGAGTCGTTTGATGGCATCGTCGTGTCAGCGTCAGCGTCAGGCTGACTCAAACTCTTCTCCGAACAACTCTTCATCGAGTTGTTTGATGGCATTGTAGCTTTGGCGGGCTGTGGCCATGCGTTCTTCGAGTTCCAGGAAAGCGGCGTCGCGTTCGGCGTCGGTGGCCCGTACCCAGGAGGTGAATACCAGGCTGGCAAAATCCTGTTCTTCGTCGATTTCGCCCAGGATGGCATCCACTTCCCCCACCACGAGTTCGAACAGGTTCAACTTTTCATCGAGAATGCGCAACAGTCGATCTTCCACGGAGCCACGGCTGGCCAGATTGAAGATGAACACTTCGCGGGTTTGGCCGATGCGATGGATGCGGCCAATGCGTTGTTCGATGGCCATGGGATTCCAGGGAAGGTCAAAATTGATCATGGTATTGCAAAACTGCATGTTGCGACCTTCGCCGCCGGATTCGGTGCAGAGCAGGACGGCGGCTTCGTCGCGAAACCGGACCACGGCGGCATCCTTGTCGGGGCCGCTCATGCCTCCTTCAAAGCGGGTGGCGGCGATGCCGGCTTTTTGCAAAATGGTGGCCAGACGGGTCATGGTTTCCCGGTGGTGGATGAAGACCATTTTTTTTTCATCGGGATTGCGGCGCAACAGGTCGAGGAGGGCGCGTTCCTTGGCACCGCTGGCAACGGTCTGATAACGCTTGAGCAGGGCATGCCAGGCTTGCGGCAATTGATTGTCCCGTTGCACGAGTCGTTCGATGGCGGCGATGGCGGCCTGGGGTGATGAACCGGCAGCGGCCAGAAGATGATGCAGGGTCAGGCGGTGGGTCGTGCCTTCTTTCTGGTGCATGTCCCGGACCAGAAGATCGAGTTGTGCGTAACAGGCCTGTTCATCTTCCGACCCGTCCACGCGCAGGGTCACGGCCTGGCGGGGGGGGAGCCGGACATCGACGAGCGCCCGGGTGTTGCGGATCATGACATCGCGCATCAGCTCCCGGAGTTGCAGCCGATTGGCCGGAATGCGGGGTTTGCGGGGGGTCATGTAGGTGGCGCGAAACTCCCGTTCGGTTTTGAAGATGCCGGGTTTGAGCAGGGTCAGCAGATTGTAGAGTTCCACGAGGGAATTTTGGACCGGGGTGGCCGACAGGAGCAACAGAAAACGTTTTTTCAGGCCATCGACCAGTTGCCAGTTGCGGGTGGTTCGATCCTTGAGGTGGTGGGCTTCATCGATGATCACCAGGTCATAGGGGCGGGTCAGCAGGCGGTCGAACTGTTCGCGGCGGCGGGCGGTGGCGATGGAGGCGATGACCCTGGGTTGATCCCAGAAGGCATCGGGGTTTTCCTTCAGCAGGGGGTCATAACTCGACGTAAAGGCGATGCCGAACTTGGTGGCCATTTCTTCATGCCACTGGCCCACGAGCGAGGCCGGGGTGAGGATCAGGATGCGTTCCACCATGCCGCGCAGGAGGTACTCCTTGATGACCATGCCGGCTTCGATGGTTTTGCCCAGGCCCACTTCGTCGGCGAGCAGGACCCGGCCCCGAAAATGGCGCAGGACCTTGCGCACCGCTTCGACCTGATACCAGTAGATGGTCACATCCCGCAAATGTGGCAGGCAGAGCAGTTCGTCGAATCCTTGCAGCAGTTCCAGGCGGGCCACCTCTTCGCGCAGGCGGAACCAGGGGGACGGTTCCTGCCTTTCGGTTACTTTTCCCACCATGCGGGGGTCCAGCGTCAGGGGTTCAATGTGAATTTCCGGGGCAAAACGTTCAAAGGGGAGTGCGAATGTTTCTTTCTGGCTGCTTGTGTCGTTGTTTGGCGGCGGGGTGGCTTCGGGTGGTTTGCTGGGGGAGGGGGGGTGTGGTTCGCTGGGTGGTTTGGTGGGTTTTCGGGTTGCGGTACGTTTGATATTTGTTTTTAAAGATGGTTTTTTCGCGATGAATTTTCGGGAATCGTCCAGCCGGGCAAGGTGATGCTTTTCATAGATGCGGCGGACCCACTTGTTGACCCAGGGAAGAATCCGTTCTTGACAGGGCAGGTCTACAGCCTTGTTGCCTGGTCCGGTAAACTTGTTTTCTTCCAGGGTGCGGATGGCCAGATTCCACAGGCCTTGTTGCATCTGGGCAATGGCCCGCAGCAATTCGCATTTTCGTTCAGGTATATATTTCTTGCTTAATCTTTTTAAATATTTAAGGCAACGGTCGGGCCGTTCTTCAATCAATGCGGCCAGTGCAGCCAGAAAAAGAAATTCCGGATCGTTCGGATATTGGGCCAGGGCCTCATTCGCCAACCGGGTCGCAGGCTGGAAACTGCATATGGCTTCGTGCAGGCGACTTTCCCAGATTGCAAGATCATCGGGAAGCGGCGGGACAGGGTCGCTCACAGGTCACCAAAAAAAATTTCTTCCAATGTTGCCGCTTCCAGCATGCGATCTCCCCATGCCTCCAGAGTTGGCAGCTTGGCCAGATGGATTTTTTCAGTGATCCATCCTGGTAAGGGGCCAAAGCGACGATTCAACAGGCGAAGCAAAAAAGCTTTGGCTTCTTCCTGTTGGCCTTCCTGTTTGCCTTTCCGCCGACCATCTTCATGCAGTTCCTTGCTCCATATCTGGACCATTTCGTCGAGCATGTCTTGTTCCTCGTTCAGGTCAGTCAATTCCGGCAGGGTGATACCGGGCAGGCGTGTTGGCAGCAGTACCCGACGTAGCCAAGTGGAAAAAGCCCGTCTTACACTGGCATCTTCAGGTTTCCGCAACCATTGTTCCAGCATGCGGATCAGATGTCGAAGCCTTTCTGGTGAGCGGCTTTTTTCCATGGCGATCAGAGCGGCGGCCAGATTGCGTGTATCGAGGACATCGGATTCAATCATGGTATTGATATCGAGCAGAATATAGCGCATGCGCGGCTGATAGGGTTCCAAGCCGGGGACTTTGGGGATACAATCGCCGATATCGAGGGGGACATTCCAGGGGGAGGAACCCCGGTACAATACGATGGGCACGACAGGAGGGAGTACTGTTCCCTTGATGACGCCGCTTTTGCGCAGATCCCGATAGGAAGAGACCGCATAGTCCACCATGCGTTCCGGCATGGCTTCATCGACCGAGGCCTGTAATTCGAGGATCAGGAGAATGTGCAGCCAATATTTATCCAGGCGAACCCGCCACAGGAGATCACCTTCGCGTTGCCGGAGATCATCACCTATGGTGCGGACGTTGATTTTTTCCAGGGTGTTGAAATCGAGATGTTGAACCCAGGCCGCGTGGACAAAACCAATCAGCAGATCACGGATCATTTTCTGCTGGGAAAACAGATTTTTATATCCGCCGTCGTGATCGGCCATGTTGGCAACCCATTGCGCAATTTTCTTGCCGAATTATTTTCCGACTTGCTTCTTATTGGACCATCATAAACTGAGGGTTGCTGCCAATCAAGCATTCCCTCCTTTCGATAACCATGTTGCCAAAATTTTCAATTGATGATGGGACAATTTTGGTGGCATGCACATCTTCTTGAACCAACGCAAAGTTCAATAGAGGGATCTGCTGCCCCCTTCACTCCCGGGGCTTTTCCGACCTGAGCCGGAACTCTGTGAACCTGGGCTGGATTTCTGATTTTCGCCGGCATCACTTTCAGAGGAATTGAGAGAACGTTGTTCTGCGGCCAGGCACTTGTTGTATTGAGTGCGGTTTTTCTCACAAGAGCCTGGGTTTTTCTCCTCGTTGCAGCCCTGATTCAAATACCTGGAGCAGTCAGCGTCGGCATTTGCTGCCCCCACGATGAAAATTATAGTTATCATCAACAGGTTTCTCATTGTGAATCTCCCTGGTTAATATCAAAGCCTTGCGAAGGATCGTCATCCAATTGATTTTGAAAGACGTCCGATAAGAAAAGAACATCTGTGATGACTAAAAGATTATTAAAGATGTCTCAATCCCCTTAAAGGCGGGGCGATAACTGCAACACCGAATTGTGACGCGGCGGTGTATGACGGCACGTTTAGTCTCAATCCCCTTAAAGGCGGGGCGATAACTGCAACCCTGTCACTGCCACGTCGCCAGACGGGCAGGCTTCAATGTCTCAATCCCCTTAAAGGCGGGGCGATAACTGCAACAAATTTTAAGAGATGGCAGCTTGGCGCGCTTAGGCGGAGATGTCTCAATCCCCTTAAAGGCGGGGCGATAACTGCAACGGGGAAGTCGGCGCTGGGCCAGGCCTTGAAAAAGGCCTGTCTCAATCCCCTTAAAGGCGGGGCGATAACTGCAACAAAGGAATACAGATGAACAACCCAACATTGCTTATAGACAGGTCTCAATCCCCTTAAAGGCGGGGCGATAACTGCAACAAGGAAGACTGCGCCGATGGGGCGTTCCCGCCTTTCGTGTCTCAATCCCCTTAAAGGCGGGGCGATAACTGCAACGAAATACCAACCACACGGTTGCAAACCATGGGTGGTGAGAGTCTCAATCCCCTTAAAGGCGGGGCGATAACTACAAGGTCCCCACGACATACCAGATCCGTGGCTTGGCCATGGCCTAGTCTCAATCCCCTTAAAGGCGGGGCGATAACTACAAGATTGAAAAGTCAATAACCCTCGCTAAAGCTTCGGGTTTTAGTACGGTCTCAATCCCCTTAAAGGCGGGGCGATAACTGCAACTGAATTGCTTGGGATGATTAAAAAAGTAGCGCCGTTCATTGGTCTCAATCCCCTTAAAGGCGGGGCGATAACTGCAACAGACAAGTATTTTAACACAGACAGGCAATTTAATACAGATGGGTCTCAATCCCCTTAAAGGCGGGGCGATAACTGCAACTGCCTGGATGCCGGAGTTGATCCAGCCATCATCCTGAAGCGTCTCAATCCCCTTAAAGGCGGGGCGATAACTGCAACGGAAAGAGCAAAAAAATGATTCCCCTATTACGGGAATACCAGTCTCAATCCCCTTAAAGGCGGGGCGATAACTGAAACTTTACAGAAGCTGAAGTTTTGGAAGTTGTTAACGCAAGTTTCAATCCCCTTAAAGGCGGGGCGATAACTGCAACTCAAGAGCAAATGACCTTGGGACGTACACCGTTGGAATCGGGTCTCAATCCCCTTAAAGGCGGGGCGATAACTGCAACTGATCAAATATGGCGTTACGATTGTACACGGTGTCAATATGTCTCAATCCCCTTAAAGGCGGGGCGATAACTGCAACAGACACCGTGTACAAGCATGGCGAAAGCCCGATTGAAGTTCGTCTCAATCCCCTTAAAGGCGGGGCGATAACTGCAACAACCCCTTTGACTTTTTCAAAAATTTGGCGTTTGACAGTCTCAATCCCCTTAAAGGCGGGGCGATAACTGCAACGCCTGGCAGTAGGGATGCAGATAGAGGGCTGGACCCTGGACGTCTCAATCCCCTTAAAGGCGGGGCGATAACTGCAACAATCGGCTGGGCGATTTTGTGATTTTTGGAACAGAGGAAAGGTCTCAATCCCCTTAAAGGCGGGGCGATAACTGCAACTATGCACATGGCGAAAGTCCGATTGAAACCCTGGCAGAAATGTCTCAATCCCCTTAAAGGCGGGGCGATAACTGCAACAAAGAAAAGTTGCAAGGCATGCTTGGAGCGCCAACCTTGGTCTCAATCCCCTTAAAGGCGGGGCGATAACTGCAACGGGAGTATTGGAAGCGGGAGGATATCCCGCGTAGGAAATGTCTCAATCCCCTTAAAGGCGGGGCGATAACTGCAACAGCCTCATTTCCATCCTACTGTACACGCAAGCGATTTTAGCATCATTTCCGTAACCTCGGCAAGTGGGTTTCTGGTGCCAACGGATTTTTTTGTGTCCGGGGTTGATGCTGCCGGAGAAAAAGATGTTTTTCAAGGTGTTACGAATTTCCGTAACCTGCCCGGAAAAAGGCTTTCCTGGAGGTTACGGAAATTTCGCCGGGTGGCGTCAGACCACAAACACTTCTTCCACGCCAGGAACCGGGCCGGGGACGCCGATACGATGCACTTTGCCGGCACAAGTGGCGCAGAGCGGATAGATCAGGACAGAGTCCTGATCGGTGGAGATGATGGTCAGCATCTCCAGAACCATTTTGTCAAAGAGCGCGTGATCCAGGACGGCTTCAAAAACACTTTCCTGTACTCTGTCTCCAAAGCCATCGAGGCAGATGGACAAGCGCCGTCGTCGTCGATCATTGGCGATATCGTAGCAGACAACGTAACGCAAACCTGTGTCCATGGTCAAGTATCCGATAATAAAGAAATGGGTACGATCATTTCAGTGCAAAAGGCGCATAAGGTATCCCTCCCCGCAAGGCTGCTGCCAGACGATCCACCTGGCGGCGGATCAGGGTTGCCGGAGCCAGCTTGTTCGCATCCCCGCCATCTTCGCCGGCGGCCTCGGGCATGGGACGCTCCAGATGTTCTCCCCATGCGCGGAAAAACACCTTGAGTCCGGCCCGGGTCAGCCGTACCCCGCCCTGGCTCTCCGTATCGGCCTCGAACATGTCTGGACGCAGGATGCGCAGATTGACCACCCGCAAGACAAAACGATCCACGACCGGATGCCGGAACTCTTCCAACAGGTCTAATGCCAGACTGGGCCGCCCCGGACGCAGGGCATGAAAAAACCCCACTGCCGGATCCATGCCCCGCGCTTCCACCGTACCACCGATCAGATTGCCCAACAGAACATAGCCAAACGAAAGCAGGGCATTGGCCGGATCCGGTGGTGGGCGACGTTGGCGACCCGTAAAACCGATGTCGCCCCGAAAACCCGTACCAAAGGCACCAAAATAGGCCCGAGCGGCATGGCCTTCGCTCCCCAGCAAAGACTCGGCATCCTGGCAAACGCCGACCCGTTCAACGGCGGTCTGGATGTCGCGTATGGCCGCAGCCACGGGTTCCTGTCCGGGATAGTTGGCCTGGATGCCGCGCAAGACCGCGATGGCATTGGCACATTTACCCGTGATCACCTGCCGGGCAAGACCGAGTGCGGCAACCGGGTCAATGGCAGTTCGGTACTGAGCCAGGCGCAAATCCCCGGATTTGGCCTCAGCCGGCACCATGCGCCCAAGAAAACGCCCATTCCAGGCAAACCATGCCACGCCAATGCCCCGTTCCAGACAAAGATGCAGGGCATTGGCCGTCATGTGAACCCGCCCGACCAGCCCGATCATCTCCAAACGGTGCGGTTCCACCTCCAGGAGAATCGACCGTGTCGCCGGCAACGGTCCATCCCCATCGGGGTCCACATCCAGGGTGACGATCAGACTCGATCCGGAAAGGCGCACGGTCGCGCCCTGTTCGGTGACGTAGAGAGAGGGCATGGTGATCACCTGTCAAAAAGTGGGATGGTGGCCAGTTTGAGCCAATCAAGCCTTTGTTCTCCCAGGCAGGGTTGCAATAACTCCTTTTCCAAACGAAGGTAGTACTCGGACATGATTTGACTGTCAGGTGCCTTGGCAAAAAATCCGTGAATCAGAATACTGGTATTGCGCACCTGGGTACTCACGAGCGGATCGTTGCCCATTTTGAGCAAGGAATCACCCATAGGATCACCCATGGATCGCAACAAACCGGCAACCCGCTCGCGGCCAGCCATGCGTGTGCCATCCTTGTTGCTGCTCAAGGGAGTGTCTTTGCTTTTCTTTAATTTTTCCAAATATTTATTGATATCAGGATGGTTTGGGTCAAGCCGGGAGGAGTCATGGCCATGTTCGAACAGACGCATCTGCCCGATCATCTCCAGGATGCGATAGGCACGGACGGCAGCATCTTCAAGTTGTCCAGCCTTGATGCGACGCAAACCGTTACCCCACAAGTCCACGGCCAGACGCAACAGATGCGGGGCTTTGCGCTGCATGCGGGTTTTTTCGTCATGAAGCTCCGGGAATGGTTCCGCGACTATTTTTACCCAATCCCTGACCGCAAGTGATGGTGCGAATTCACGCCACTTTCTGTTGGGAAGATTGTTTTCATCCAGAATATTTTTGGTGGCTTCCTGGTAATTCAACCGGTCCCATGCCGTATAAAACATGGCCAGGGATCGAATCGCACGCAAACCATGGTGATGTTCTTCAGGCCAATGCCAAGCGGCCCAGCCCGAATCAGGATCGGGAACAATATCCAGAACGGCTGCAAAATTTCCATGCCGGAACAAACGTAAAGCATCATCCATGCGGCGGGCGGCGGTAATTCGGGTGGTGCGAAACTCGGCAATCTGTTCTGTTCCCGGTTGTACCATTCCCCGCTTATCCCGTTCACCCGTGATGTAACGCAAAGAGGAAACGTCGTGCCGCACCGCTGCCAACACCAGGGCTGCACTCATCATTTTGGTGCCACGGGTGGGGTCCACGGCGATTTGGTGGCTTTTCCAGCCATCAGCCAGCAGATCCGTCATGACACGATCAAAATGGTCAAAACAATGGTCGGCGTTGTCTTCATCACCGGTGCGTGGCAAGGGGTGGATCCGAATGTTCAGGGGGGCCAGGTCATTGCGCACCTGCTCGGCCCACTCTTCCGAAACCAGGGAAGGCAGCATGATGACAACTGAGAATCGACCTTTTTCGATGGTCAACCGGAGTGGCTTGTACAGGGTTTCCTCACGCCGTTCTCCATCTCCGGTGCCGACTGTCAACAACAATACCTTGTCCGGCTTATTTGACTCGTTCATGATGGTTATACCTTATCTTGATTGATGGACCAGGGCATACCGACCCAACCCAAACGTGGCATTCTTGCCGACATGCAGCCACTGGCCGAGGTAGAGCAGCGGCCAGAAAGGGGCCAGATCACCCCGTAGTGTCCAACGCCCGGTGATGCCTCCCAGGGTCATGGCCTGCTGTTGCCGACCCGACCAGCGGGTCCACTCCCGCCAACCCAGGGCACCATGGGCCGTGATCGCCTCCGCCCGATGGGAGAGATCCCCAAAATCCAGGCCCAGATGCATTCCAACGTGAAATTCGGCAAGGAGTGAAACCCGCCGCGCCAGAGTCAGCAAAAAATCCCGTGGTTGCAGACGCCCAGGCCCCAAAGGCTTGCCCTCTTTCTGGATGCGCAACGGGGTGAGCAGGTGCAGCGTAACCCATCTTCGCAGCTTTTCCCATTTTTCGAGCTGCTTTTGAGATGATTTCAAGCA
>JADGCO010000047.1 GCA_015228935.1 Magnetococcales bacterium
GCTGTGCCCTTCCTCCTGGCGGGGTTTGGGGCGGAGCCCCAATAAAATCTTTTTTTCCAATTTTATTATCCGAGAGTTAATGGACAGCCCCTCACTGTCATTCCGATGTGGAAGATCTGACGTCAAAACAACAAAATCTGGACGGAACCTCTTTTGAGGGTAGTCGGTCTCGGGTTTACAACAATTTTTCCAGATGTTCCTGATTTTTCTTTTATGATTGATGCGATCTTTTCTGCGAGTTCAAGTTTTCCCTCATTGTAAATGATCAACATGTTGCCACTGTCTTGATGCGCTCCTGGCACGATCTCGGTCAGGTCTGTTTTGTAGTTTGTTGCTGAATAACCACTATCCTGTAGTGATTTAAGTATTTTCAAGGATTCATTCTTGCTGTCGGTACGATAGAACAGAAAAATTTTGTCAGATTCTTCCTGGACCAATAAATTTATCGATTTTACAGGGTTGTTATCGTTAACCGCCAGAACGTCTGCGCTATTTTTCTTGACGTTTTCTAATGATAATTTAAGATCTACCATTTCCTGAGATATTTCTCCGCGCTTTGTTTTGAAATAAGCAATATCCTTGGATATTCTGTCACGTTCCTGTTCCATTGCATCGTATTGTTTTAGAAGATCTTTAATTTTAACTCCGATCTCCGCTTCAAGCATATAATATTTTCTGCTCATATCTTCAACTGATTTATCAATTCTGTTCTTAAGAACATCCTCTATCTTGTTTTCAATCATTGAGTTTATGTTGTAATTTATTCCGAAAAAGCCAAGAAATCCAGTTATAATAAATATTATAGAGAATCTTTTCTTGAACCATTCAGTCAGTCTTTCTTGGCTTTTCAGGTCATGGTAGTGCTTGATGATATCAATTTGTTCGTTGTCGCCCATGTGTCATCTCCTTCTCTGTAAAAATGTTTATATTGCCATCATGAAAAGAATGTATTTTATTGCATGAATTCTGAAAATTTGAAATAAATTTAGAATATTTAGATGTCTTGGTATTCAATGGCCGATACAGTTATTTAAGAATGCCTTGATCATCGTCGATATCAACAACGATGATCAAGGCCATGCAACGTTTATTTAAGAGCCTCAGTCGTCAATCACCGATACAGCCATTTCGGGCGATTAATTCCGGACGACCTTGTCCAGGGCACCTTTGGCGGCACTTTGGAGGAAGAGGACATCGAGTCCCAGGATAATGTTGGTGAATCCCTGTTTGATGCGGTCATTGGCATTGTCCGGCCCGCCGCTGATGATGCCGCAGGGTATCTTGGCCCGTTTGCTGGCGGCAAGAACGGTTTGGATGGCCTGTTCCACCCGCGGGTCAGTTGTCTGGCCGAGGATGCCCATGCTCCCGGAAAGATCAAGGGCACCGATCATGATCGAATCGACACCCTTGACCGACAGGATGGCATCAATATTTTCGACCGCCTTGATATGCTCGATCATCAGAATGGTCGTGACTTCCTGGTCGGCTGTCTTGAGATACTCACCCATGGTCAGGCCATACCCCTGTGCCCGGGAAAGACCGGCACCCCGTTCGCCCCAGGGCGGATATTTCATGGCGCGCACAGCCGCTTCGGCCTCTTCGCGGCTGTTGACCAGCGGAATGATCACCCCGTCGGGACCGGCATCGAGGATCCGCTTGATCATGGTTTTGTCGTTCCAGGGAACCCGCACCACGGTGCTGATATCGGATCCGTTGGTGGCCTGCAACATGGCCAATACGCTTTCAAAGGTGACCGTGGTGTGTTCGGTTTCGAACCATAACCAGTCAAAACCCAGACGGGACATGAGTTCCGCCACGACCGGACTGCTCATGGTGATGGTGGCCCCGATGCATACTTTTCCGGCAGCGAGATCCCGTTTCAGGCGATTTGGATTTCTACCCCCTGTCGCATTCATTTTTTTTTTCCTCCAGTCGATTGTGGTTTTCCATCCAGGACTTCGAGCAGCCGTTGGCGCATGATCGGATCCCTGGTCTCTGCCGCGATGCGCCGTTGCGTGCGCCCGGAAAAATCTTCCATGTCAGTACGACCACCATTGGCGACAAACCATGCCGCCTGTTCCAGATATCCTTCAAAACGATCCGGACTGGCCGTGGAGGCACGCAACACCGTGTCGTGCATGGCGGTCAGGCCGTTGACAATGGGGATTTCATTGATGGCATCGGTCAGTTTTTGTTGGGAAATGTGGGTTCCGCACAGGCGCAGAATGTCCAGGTGGTTGAACACGGCTCCCCGGATGATGGTCTGTGCCCCCATGGGGTGCCTTTCATGCAGGGTCGGATCGGCACCACGGGCGAGCAGATATTTGGCCAGCTCGCTACGGAGCCTGGCAACGTCGGGATTGGCTGGAAAACCATTGTTGCCGGTTACCACCACAACCAGGGGGGGCTGTTGCAAAGGTCCGGCGAGCCGGTTGACATCGGCCTTTTGATTGTCCACACACTCCTGCACGGCCTTCAGGGTGGCATCGACGGATCTGGGATCCTGGGCAGCCTTGGCGAGGCCATCGCCGATCAGCTTGTTGAGCTGGTCGGCAAGGTCCTGTTGGGATTTTTGCTCTGGCGGGATCACCGGGGCGATTTTTTTGAGGTATGAGGCATAGTAGGCTTTTTTATCGGCTGCCGAGGCGTCCCGGGGGCGGATGATCTCCTGCATCGGCACGTTTTCAAACTGTCTGGCCAACTCCATGGGCCCCAGGCCCCGTGCCGTGGTGATGGCCGTATTGGCCCCACGTCCGATCAGCTCCTGGGCCAGAGAGAGATGACCATAGAAAACAGCCTGCAACAAAATGGTATGACCATTGAGATCCCATACGGCATCGATCTGGTCCGGTCGGCGATCCAGCAAAAGCCGCGCAGAACACAAATCACCCGAATGACCAGCCATGTGGATCGGCAAGGCACCGGAGATCCGATGGGCCATGGCCAGATCGGCCCCCTTGTCCAGCAGCAGAGTGACCACATCGTCATGTCCGCGTGCCGCGCCCCACAACAATGGTGTCCATCCTTCCGCATCGTATTGATTGGGATCGTTGTTGGCCAACCATTTCTGCAATTGCGGCAAATGGCCCACCTTGGCGGCGGTTATTCCCTCCTCAATGGGGGATGTGGCCTTGACTGTCGTGTTTGGCATCGTTCGCTCTCCTCAAAGGAGCCATTCTCATTGGCGTTTCAAGACCACAATTGAGTTGCCGGGCAGGGCCAGGGTGATTTTTCCATGGCCGTCCGCTGTACGTTGACCATTATTGAGATTGCCCCAGCCGTTGTATTGTGGATTGTTGCTGTTCAGGACCTCGTTCCAGTTGCTGCGCGGAATACGGTCATTGATCACATCGTAGGCCGTATAGGAAACGTGGTTGAGATTGAGCGCGATGAGCAGGTCCCCGGTGTTGTCCTGACGCCGGAACACCAGGATTCGATTTTGATTATGGACGTGCAGGATATCGACGTTTTTGGTACGCAACGCCGATTCATGGCTCCTGAGAGCCAGGATATCCTGATAGAACTTGAACATGTACGCACCGGTCGTGGCGCGTAAACCCGGCAGGTCTTCACGATTGTGGATGAAATTGTCATGGGTGAAGGGTTTGGCGGCTCCGACCTCTTCACCCATGAAAAACATGGGAATACCGGGTGACAGCAGGGTCACGCCCGCCACGACCCGGGTACGGGCTTCGGCCCAACGGCGTGTCTCGCCGATCAGGGGGGCATTGTTGACGGCCACGACCAGAGTACGTGCCGAATGGACATCCCGGTCGCCTTCCCTGAAGGAAGAGTTTCCCGCTTCATCGTGGGATTCGTGGTAGACCACCTTGCCAAACTGGGATACCCAGAGAACATGGGCAAAACGGTCCATGGCCAATTCGCGATCATCGCCAAAACCGGCTGCCCACAACAGTCTGGCTCTCGAAGAGTCGTTTTGCGCGTCGCCGATCAGATGGTGGTAGTAATCGGCATACCAGACCGCATCAAAACCAAGTCCCCCGGTTTCCGTATCCTGCGTCACCTTGTCCCATCCCGAATGATCCTCGGCCATCAGAAAGACATTCGGCTTGATCAACCGCAGGGTGCGGCACCATTCCCGCAGAAACTTGACACCAAAGGCCTTGGCACCACCACTGGAAGAACCATCGGCATGCAGGACGGGATAGGAATGGATGCTCGTGGTTTGATCCACCCGGAAGCCGTCGATGTGGAACTCGCTGATCAGCATGGCGGCACTGCTGATGAACATTGTGCGCACCATCTCTTCCCAGTAGCGGGGTGCATAACCGGTGGACATGTTGTCGATGTAACCGCCATGTCCGGGGGGATTGTCATTGGGGTAGCCGCCCGGGCGACTTTCGTACCAATAATAGATGTTTCTTTCATGATTATTGGTATCGTACATCCACTCGTCGCGGTCGCCGTCGGCAATGTAGTGGTTGTACACCACGTCGAGAATCACGGCCATGCCGTGGCGATGACAGGCCCGCACGAAATGCTTGAACTGGTCGCGGCCCCCGTTGGCAAATTCGATGGCCATGTAGTGGGAGGTGCCATATCCCCAACTCATGCTGCCCTGGAACTGGCCCATGGGGAGCAGCTCGATGGCATTGACGCCGAGGTCCGCCAAATACCCGAGCAGATCCATGGCGTCCTTGAATGATCCGACTTGCAGACGTCCGCACGCGCCACACTCTTTTTCGCCGCCCAGACTGCCGACATGCATTTCATAGATCACCAGATCCTCGATGCGTTTTGGCATGGGGAAGCCGGGGCGGAATTCATCGCGCCAGAAGGCTGTTTCGTCCACCCAATCGTTGGGTGCCGGTTCGGCAGCCCTGGCAAAGTCGCAGACGACCAGCTCCGGATTGACGACGTTCGAACAACTCTTGCTGCCATCCAGGTTGCGCCAGGTTCCCGAATAGGTTTTTCCCTGGGGGTTGAATTCACCACGGCCCAACTGGCAACGGGAGTAAAGATCGGTGCGGTAGGCAACCGAACCATCATCCCTGGTGACCCTGAACATGTAGGGTTTGTGGTCAAAGTTTTGGAAGTTGTTCAGGGCGGGGGTTGTTGTTACATCGGTTTCCCAGATGTCTGCGTCGGTCCGGCGCAGCATGGGAATGACGGCAGGCGATTCATCCGGTTTTGTCGTGATTCCGTTGCCGGCGTCATCGATGTAGGCGCTTTCCAGGTTGCCGCGCACGACTTCAACTTTTCGGGCATTGGGTGCCCAGACGGCAAAGCGGATTGCCGGGTCTCTGTTTCCCTGGAGAAACAGTTTGTTGGCACCCAGTCGCCGACAATGGGTCAGGTAGTAGCGTTGTTCACCTCCCGCTGCGGAGAGCGTGAAGGTGCGATACCTTTCCATGGAGGCGGGATCGGAGAGTTCGGTGGGAATGATCCAGAGGTTCGATCCCCGGGGGGCATCCGCCCGTACTCCCCAGTGAAACGTTTTGCCCACGTCACTTTCGGCAAAAATCACCGTGGCACGAAAGGCCGGTGCGCCGTCTTCGGCCTGAAACGCCTCCATGGGAGTGTCGGTCCAGGTGTCGGAGAAACGACCTGCCGAGTCCCAGGTACCCGAGAGACGGGCATTGGTGAACAGGGGTTGGCGCAAACCGGTATAATACAGGAAGGTCATCGATATTTGGGCCATACGTATACTCCCCTGGGCTACCAGCCCCAGCGTCTGAGAGGTGGGTCACCGTCCAGGACTTCAATGAGCTTGCGACCGGTCAGATAGGAATCCGGGGTGGAGCGTCCGGTGATGAAGGGATAATCGACAATGACGCTTGTCGGATGGCCAAAGTTGCCGATATAGCCGCCCTGCGGTCCGGTGGCATCGCGCAGGATGTATTCGAGCGGGTAAGGGGGGGGACCCATGTTGAAGTCGAGGGGTTTGCCACGACCGGCCATGAACCCGGTCCCATCTTTGTAGTCATATTCGAGACAGTGGCCGGTGACCTGTTTGCCCCAGATAAGGGAGCGACGATTTTCAATGTTGCGGGCAAAAGCGAGGCAGGCCACGCTGTAACATTGGGCGGCAATGGGTTTGCCGGCCTTGTGAAAGGCCAGGATCAGGTCATGCAGACGTTGATTGTTGACCATATCCACAATCGGGCCACTTCCCCCAACCATGATCATGGCGTCATAGGATTGAATGCGCTCTTCAGCCCGATTCAGGTGGATGTTGTAAATTTCCATGGCCCGCACGAATTGCGGATGCGACCAATAAGGGCGTTCCGGAAACCATTCGGCCAGATTGACGGGGCGGTTCAGGCGTTGGCCTTGCCTGGAAGTGGGATCGTCCATGGCGCGGACCTTGGCGGCCATGTCATAAGATGTCGCCGAACGAGCCAAAGGTGGGTCGATGAAGTTGGGATCCATGGAGACCCCGATGGCATTGGGGCGTTTGCCGGTTGGCGTGCAAAAATCCACGGTATATCCAACACGGTCAAACTCTTCCAGTGGTCCAATCAACTCTTCACCCCAGTAACCCCATTCGGAAAGAACGGTCAGGATCCGGCGGGGGCGCGGGTTGGCGACGACAGGCGTTGTGGAAACAACCGCCGAAGGGGTGCTGACCGCCGTGATGGCCGGCACGACGGTTCCGGCTTCCATGGCCAGGATCTGGTCGCGGATTGCGTCCACGAATTCAGGGGAGCGGGAGGCACTGTCGTCGGTCACGATATCGGCATCCACCACGACGCCACTGGGTGACGCGGTGTAGACACCACCGGCATTGACCACATCCGGCAACAAGACTTTATTGCAAATGACGCGGCGTCCGGCCAGGGTTTCGGGAACCGGCGTGAGAATCCACAATCCATGGCAGGGGAATCCCTTGACGATACGCGGGTTGCGCATCGCCTGATACATGAATTGCACAGCCGGGGCGTGACGGCTGTCACCGGCCTGGGGTGGTGCCGGGTGCGGATAGTCGCGATCATCCAGCCAGCGCAAACGCACGCTGGTATAGTTGGCGGCCTGAATGATGGCCGCATAATCCTCCACATGAACGTTCTGAAAGTCGATTGTCACTTCCAGAGTTTCCAGTTGTCCCCCGACATGGTCCACGTCACTGACAAACGTGGCCTTGGGTTGTCCCCACAAACGGGACATGATGTGGACTTCGGCACCGTAAGATTCAAAACGTGACTTGTAGGTGGCAATCTCGGAAGGAACGTATTCCGTCTCCACAAGAACGGCAATTTTTTTGCCGCGCAGGGGCAGGTCATTCATGATGGCATCTCCTTTGACGACATGAAAAAACGGATGTTCGGCAAAACAGCATCGGCCAGGGGCCGATGCTGTTTTTCCAGCCTTTCATGCGTGATGTTTGCCATCCAGAACCTTGAAATTGATCGTCAGACTCTGCTCGCACTCTTGCGGTTTCAGGTTGATCTGGAAGGAGTTGGGAGAACGGGGTTTCAGTTTGTCGGTCTGGTCCATGCCATTGAGGAATACCTTGTTGATCATCACCGAGCCGGGTTTCATGAAATCCGGCAGGACATTGATGGATTCCTGCCCGCAATTGGGAGCCACACGGAAGTACATGTTGAAACTGGCGTCGGATTCCTTGATTTCCTTCGAAATGTACGCCCGGATGTAAAAGTGGGCCAGATAGTTCAATTCGAAGACATGATAGCCGGAGATGGAATGGCCACCTTTGTCGGCAAAGCTGCCATCGATGACCGGTTTGCCATCGTCGGTGGTACGGAAAAACACCCCCTGGCGATCCCGATCCAGGAAAAAGGCATTCCAGAACGCGATGGACTCCCGGGCCAGCTCGCGGAAATGGGTCTCTCCGGTGGCTCCATAGAGGATCAGGTAGGCCAGGATGCCTTGTTCCTGCTGCCAGAAATCCTTGGTGTTTTCCCAGGAAAACTCCATGGGCAGGCCGTTTTTGGGATTGCGCTCCATGGCGTCGAAAATGCCGCCCCGGAATTTGTCCACCCCGACCTCGGCCATGTCGTTGGCAATTTTGCTGGCGACGGCCTTGTACTGGTCGGCTCGCCGTTGACAATCTCTGGCCTCTTCGGGATCGCTGTGGATCAGTTCTTCTGCACGTCCTTCGAAATAGAACGCAACCCGGGTCAGGTTCCAGGAAATTTTCAGATTGTGGCCGACAATGCCCCGGTTTTGTTGCCAGAACCAGGAGTGATCCGGTACCCAATCCTGTGAAAAGCGCTCATTGACATATCTGGAACCCGGATCGGGAAACTTGTCGGCGATCAGTTGTGAAGTTTCCTTGAGAATCAACAGGCAGGTTTCGGCCAGATCATTGCGGTGCTTGACGGCATTGCCCTCGCCGATGGGGGAGGGGTCCAGGGCCAGCATCAGGTTGATCAGGTAGGCGGGAATGTGATCGCCCACCGAATTCCAGTTTTTGCGCGACTTGTTTTTGGCCCCTGTATTAGGCAGGTTGTCCAGATAATTCGTGTCCGGGCGCATGAGAACAGGATCCAGATGTGAAAAATACCCCCCCAGACCGGGAAAGTTTTTGGACTTGATCTTGTCATTGTCGCCATCATAATAAAAATCTTGGAACATTCTGACGGTGCGACGAATGTCTTCCAAAACTTCGGCGTCCAGGGAGATCCGGTAGTACTGGGTCATGCCGGCCAGGGCGTAGATTTGTTCATAAAGCGGAATCGTGCCCCGATCATCGGCGTTTTCGGAGGTCATGATCTGGACATAGCCATTTTTTTCCTTGCGTCGGCCATACGCCCAGAAACAGTATTTTCCATCGTTATCGAGGCTGCGGAAGGTGACCCGTTGATACTCGACTCCCGCCTTGGCAGCCAGGAAGTACCGTTTGTTGCCGGTCAGGAGGAAGGCAGAGGAAAGACCATAGATCAGGCGCGACAGCGTGGCGCATTCCTGGACCGAATCCGTGGTGGGGGAGCCTTGAATGTTGAGATTGGTCCGGTAGAACTCGGCAAAATCGTCTGCCGTATAGGTGCGGCGGTCCTGAAACAGGTTGTCAAGCCAGCGGTTGGCCAACAGGGTGATCTGGGTCAACCACCAATGTGTTTCCTCAAATACATAGGCATTGGGGTCCGAATGCATGATGATGATGCGGCGTGCTTCCAGGACCTTTGTATCGTTGTTTTCCTGAAAAATGCCGGTGACGATCAACAGGCGACCTTCCCGGACGTATTTGTCAATGTTGCGCTCAATACCCACGGCATTCGTGTTTGGTTCGGCAACCCGGTCGCGACCCAGACCATCCAGATTGGTCAATACTTCAAACCAGCTCGTATCCCCCACCTTGACCACAAAGTTGTCGCCGCTGCGACACTGGATGGTGAATTGATGTCCCTGGGCATTGATTGAATGCACATGTCCGGCAAAGACAACGTGCTGTGAATAGTTTTGCATGAATTCCCCTTTCGACGTTCGCTGAATGAATTGATTCCGACGATCCCGACAGCGAGCATATACCAGGAGAATTTGAGAATCAATCAAAGTTTTATCTGATCACCTGACAATTATTAACTTAATTATGGGTATCCGTACCCCGGAAAAGCCGGAATTATATCAGAATAAATTTTAATTTCATCGTTATTTTAAATTTTTTCTGAAAATAATAGAAGACGATGGGTGTGTTGACAACAAATATTAATTATTTTTAATATTAAATTCAAAACGGCACTCCCGGGCGTGACAACTCTCAACGAAAGCTGACAATCTCCCACCCCCTGGCCTGGGCATGGGCACGCAAAACCGGATCCGGATCCACCGCCACAGGATGGGCCACGGCTTCCAGCAAAGGCAGATCATTGCGAGAGTCGCTGTAAAACCACGCCGTCGCCAACGCCTGCGGATGCGGATATTCTGTCAGCCATTCCCGAATGCGCAGCACTTTTCCTTGTTGAAAACAGGGAATGCCCTCCGGACGCCCCGTAAAAAATCCGTCCCGAATCTCCAGTTCCGTGGCCAGGAGGTGTTCTACCCCCAAGGCAGCCGCAATCGGCGCAGTGACAAATTGATTGGTGGCCGTGATGATCACCACCGTGTCACCCGCCTGCTGGTGACGCTGAATGCGTGCCAAACCCAGGGGCAGAATAATGGGCCGGATCAGACGTTCCATGTATTCAGTGTGCCACCGTTCCAGATCTGCCCGAGAATGCCGGGTCAAAAATTCCAACTGAAATTTCAAATAGGCATCCATATCCAGGACCCCCTGGGCATAATCCCGGTAAAATTTTTGATTCGTGGCCTCAAACCCCGCCTCCTCGACCAGCCCCCTCTCCACCAAAAATCGTCCCCAAAGATAGTCGCTGTCCCCACCCAACAAAGTGTTGTCCAAATCAAAAAGTGCAAGGCTCATGCAATTTCCCTCGGCCTGGGCTGAAGTGTGACGCAACTCACGACGTGGAATCCTACCAAATCAGAGAATTTTTGCCCATGGACAGCCTGCTGCTTACAAAATTTTAAAATTCTGAAATGTTGAGAGAAAAAAAATATTATAATGGTAATATATTTTGTCGTTGATTATCGAAAGGATATTGGGAAAAATTTTGTTTGTATGATTTTTTGTAAGTTTATCTTGAATCATGATGGCGTTTACGTTTTAACATATTGATTTTTAATATTATAATTTGCTGATAAATTGGAAGGGATGAATTTTTTGGTTTAAAAAATAATTCCTTGAAACCTGAATATGTCGCGTGTTAGACTTACACAAGCTTGGAATATGGGCCGTCGTCATCGTTTCGGCCACCAAGCTGGTGGTGTCCATCCGGCCCGTCAGCATCATTGCATATGAGCTTGAAATTGCATAGGTTCCAGCATCTACAGGACAGATTGGCCCAAACGATGATCAAGCGGAATGTGTTTCTTTAAGGTCTTTTCTTGACTGACAATCTAACGGATTGTTGAAAGGTTGTGTACGTTCGACCCAATTCAAAACATGGAGGTTTGGACATGAAACGCAAAGGAATATTCGTATCAGTTTTACTATCTAGCTTGATCGGCGGGACTTTATCTGCATTTGCTGCTGACGCTGGTGCTGGTGCTGGTGCTGGTGCTGGTGCTGGTGCTGGTGCTGGTGCTGGTGCTGCATCAGGGCCTTTTGATCTTAAGATCATATTTGGCGCTGAATTCTCGACATACCAAAACGAGTCCGCACAAGTATCCGGAAATGATGGGGTCTGGTCATCGAAAGGGTTCTTTGTTGATCTCGCCAAGGATTGGTCAATTAAGTTGGATAATAAAAGTCTTGTTACACCTAAATTTTCAACTTCAATTGCCCTCAGTAGGGAGAACATTGAACAAGATAAAACAAGCCCAGCAGCGGCTCCTGGACTTACGGAAATTATTCGCGATGCGCAAACGGTATCCACAAATGCTTCGTTTGTCTTTGATGTAAAAGGTTCGAATCTATTTGGTGTGTTGGGAGGCGGTTTTTTGATACCTACCGAGTCAAAAGTGACGCATGATTTTATTTCGAGGTACTTTGTTGGTGTTGGGTTAAAGGAAGAAACGAAAGTTGCGAGCTATGTGTTTGATATCGGTTATGGTTACGATGAGAGATTCAAAGAAAATTATAGGCCATTTCAGGGTGATGCGATAGTGCGAATTTTCAGGGGTGGTGATAATCCTGAGACCATTAAAGATGGTGGGGGAAAAGCAGCCGATAGTGCTTATTTTATTAAAACAAGATGGAGTCCAGATGGTCATAAAGGTCCGGATGATTTAAAAGTAATGCTCGGTTTAGAAAAGAGTTTTACTGATCTGACTGGCGCTATCAATCAGCTTATCAAATAGTCAACGGACTTTAATATATTCAGCCGGGAGGAATGTTTGTTCCGTTTCTCCTGGCTGAGTTTTTGATTTATTGTTAAAAAACGAAGATATTAATTCCTTAGTGCATATTTATTGCGTTAGGGTGTTTGCAAGGTAAATCTTTCCTCTAGTATTAGGAGTATATCATGAATATCTATATGCCGTCCAGTGTAGTAGAAGAAGTGGAATATCCAGGTAATTTGTTTTTACAATCATCCAGATGTGACGTAAAAGTCAAGAGACTCCAAGAGTGGCTCAATTTTCATTTGTGTGGTACAAAGATAGACGGTTTGTTCGGATCCGCTACCAAGTCAGCTCTTGCCAAATTTCAAGGAAACAATAATATTAATGCTTCTGGTCAATTAGATCAGACAACATGGAGTTTATTAGTCAAACCGATGGTTGATGCGATGGCAATCCCGGCATCCACTGGCAAGAGCTATGGAGATGTTGTGCAAATGATCGCCAAGCAGCACTTGACAGTTCGGCCTGTAGAAATTGGAGGACAGAATTGTGGACCATGGGTCAGGGCCTATATGAAAGGCCATGATGGCAATAACTATCCATGGTGTGCTGGTTTTGTATCTTTCGTGTTGGCACAGTCTGCCCAATGCCTGGGTACAAACGCACCGCTAAGTTATACTTTTTCGTGCGATGATATGGTAAAAGATGCTCGTGGTTCAGGGTTATTTCTCGGAATAGATCACAGTGAACGATCCCCATTGATATTTGCTAAGAGAAGAACTTCAACAGATTGGACTCATGTTGGATTTTGCTTTTCATGGGAAAGTGGTGTGTTCGTGACAATTGAGGGTAATACCAACGATCAACACTCAAGAGAAGGTTTTGAATTGGCTGAAAAATACCGTAGTACAGAAGAAGAAGGTTATGATTTTATAAGGATCACGTAACCGTTTGCAGAAATTTTATTCTGAAAAACATGCTTGGGTCCCCTGAAAATAAATTTGAAACGCAGACGTCTTCTTGAACTGACGACATGTTGCGTAAATCCCAGGGTCATTGGAATTTTTTTCAGGGGTCTCGTTTTCAATCATCTTTATTGGCTAGAAAGTTTGAATCACGACTTCCCCGCAAAAAAGATGACAACGGGCAAAAGGTGTTGAAAATTGCATTTTCAACATATTGATTTTAAACTGATTTAATTTATTAATAGTCGATTTGGACTTTTTGCAGGTGATTCAGGAATCCGCGCCAAATTTGGCCAGGGCAGCGACCAATGTCTGATTGGCCAGTTTTTGTCGGGCCAGATCGGTGTTCATGTGGGTGATGCGCTCCACGAGTATTTTGATCAATTGATCCTTGATCTTGAGTTGCAGGCCAAGGTCCAACGCCCCCATCTCTGAACCATCGATGCGAAAGACGGTGGTCTCTTCACGGGCTATGACATTGGAACCTCTGGGCTGTTTGGTGAGAAAGGACATTTCACCAATGATGGAGCCAACACCCAGGACAGCCAACACAGTGCCGGGATGACTGGCCTTGGTGATGGCCACGCTCCCCTTGATGACGATAAACAGGGCATCATCGGTGTTGCCTTCCTGGATCAACTGACCGTTTGCCTCGTAAGTGACAAAAAAACTCTCCCCTTCCACAAGCATACCGCGCTCGGCGGGAGTAAATTCCATAAAAAATGGAATTGTTTCAATTAATTTGAGAATGAACATGTCTGTCCCCGTCAAAGAATCCAACCGCCCCCCAAAACCCGGTCCTCGGCGTAAAAGACACAGGCTTGTCCGGGTGTGATGGCGCGTTGCGGTTGAAAAAAACGCACCCGTACCCGCTCAAGGTCGTCCAGGGGTTCAATGACCGCCGGCTGTGCGGCGGCAGCGTAACGAATTCTGGCCCGAATGGGGCGGGAATCCGTCAATGGTCGTTGCGCCAGCCAGTTGAGATGGACCACCTCCAGGGTATCCTTATACAAGGCTTCGGCTGGTCCGACAATGAGTCGATTGTGTCTGGCGGCAATGTCAATGACAAACAGCGGATGTGGGGCGGCAATGCCAAGGCCGTGCCGTTGTCCGATGGTGTAGTTTCCCAGGCCCCGATGTTGACCCAGAACCCGGCCTTCTTGATCCACAATCTCGCCGGGTTCAGCCAACCATGGCGCTTGATTTTTGAAAAAAGCGTGATAATCCCCATCAGGAACGAAACAAAGATCCTGGCTTTCGCGCTTGGCGGCGTTGTGCAGACCCAATTTACGGGCAAGATCGCGGGTCTGATTTTTGGTCAGTTCTCCCAGGGGAAAACGCAAATACCGGAGTTGTTCCACGGTCGTGGCAAACAGAAAATAAGACTGATCCTTGGCCGGGTCCTGCCCACGCCAAAGTTGAGGTTTTTCGGTACCATTTTGACGAATCACCGCATAGTGACCCGTGGCAAGCGCCGAGGCTTCCAGTGCCCTGGCCCTGGCCAGAAGATGGTCAAATTTCAGGATCTGGTTGCAGCGGATACAGGGATTCGGGGTTTGTCCGGCAGCGTAGGATGTGATGAAATCCTGAACGACGGCAGCACGAAACTGCTCCTCCAGGTTGATGACGTAAAAGGGAATTCCCAGCCTTTCGGCCACGCGCCGGGCGTCGTGGAGATCCTCGGTGGCACAACAGGTACGACTGCCGGTAATGGTTCCCTGGCCTTGTTGCCAAAGCCGCATGGTCAGGCCAATCACCTCATGGCCCTGTTCCAGCAGCCATGCAGCAACGGTTGAAGAATCCACGCCGCCCGACATGGCAACAGCCACTCGCTCTTTATGACCCATAATGGTGCAATATCCTGGTTGCTGATCTTGTGTGACCCATGTTGGGATAAAATCCTGGTTGCCGGTTTTTTGTTGCCCATGCTGGTGCAAAATCCTGGTTGCCGGTTTTTTGTTGCCCATGCTGGTGCAAAATCCTGGTTGCCGGATTGACGTTCGATATTGGCTGGGGTCGGCGACGAATATTTGGCAGGGGAGGGGAAAAAATGTGCCACCCCCTGGAAAAAATTGTCCCGCATCCCCCCTGCCTGCCAACCTTCCCCATTATAACTGACTGTTTTGTTAATGTAAATAATGTTGGTCCCAGAGTTGCGAAGCAGTGGGAACGCCGCGCAATCGGGTCAATGGGTGGCGGGCTGATCGAGTCAATAACATTACAGGATTGAGGTCAATATGAATTCCTTGCAAAGCAGTGCCAAAGGATTGCGGTCGGCTCCCCGCAGCCGGATTTTGGGTAAACCATTGGCCAGGCCAATCGACCCCGAAGATGCCGAACGGCTGTTGTCAGCCCAGGGATCAGGTCCCGACAGGTTCGCCTCCACGATGGGTGGCTCCCAGGATAACAACGAAGTCCACGAAACATTGCGTGGCTTTCTGGGCAATGCCAAGCGGGAACGCCTGGAGTGCATGGTCCCCATCATCGAAACCCTGCAAGTGGCCCTGGCGTTGGATCGGGCCAAGGGTGGGGCACCCCCGGGCACGCTCACCGTCAAAGGGTGGTTGGCACTCCTCAACAGTTGGGAAAAACAGTTGCAGAGCATGCAACCCCGGCAGTTGTTGTTCGGCAAAAGCTTTGTCCAGGAGGCCGTTGACAAGGTGACCCTGGAAAAATCACCCCTGGTGCCCATCATGAGGGAGCTGATGCACATGATGGAAACGGTCAAGGATCAGGTGGTGGCGGCTTAAGGGTCTGGACGTGCAACAACACCGTGTTGCCCCCTTTTCCCCCATGACGGATCCACGGGTATACTACCCGGTCGCCAGTCACAAGGCACTCTGGCGGGTCTTGAGGAGTGCCTTGCGGCGGGAAGAGGGGGTGGTGGTGATTACGGGTCCACCCGGAGTGGGCAAGACCCTCATCCTGTTGCGTCTCCGGCAGATTTTTCCGGAAGATCGGGAAATGCGGCATCTGCCTGATGCCGATGCCGATGCCGCCTTGTTTTTGCGTACTCTGTTGCAAATCTTTGGAGCAGAACTCAAGGAGGGGCAGAGTTATTCGCATCGTGAGTTGCTCCTGTCCATGGAACTCTGGGCCACACAAGGTAAACGACTCCTGGTGGTGGTGGATCGTGCTGAATGCCTGAACGTGGCCAACCTGGAAGTGTTGCACCATGTCGCATCGTTTCAGATGGATGGACGACACCCTTGCCAGGTCCTGCTCGCCGGTCGCCTGGAAACCTCTACCATGGCCATGGATCCCCGGTATGCCGCCTTGCAGCCCCTCCTGGTCGGGACGGCCACTCTGGGGCCTTTGAATGCTGAAGAGATCATGGGCTATGTGCGCTTTCACCTGGATCGCGAAGGCATGGAGGGGTGGACGCTGACGCAGGGAGGCTGGCGTGCCTTGCGGGGTGCCAGCGGGGGAATCCCCCGCCAAATCAATCGAATCATGGCAGAAGTTCTGGTGCGCATGGATGGTCGCCAGACGGCTCGCATCGGAGGATTTGCCATCCGCAGGGCCGCCGCCGGAAGCCATGCCAAATATCGGGTGATGCAACGACAACAATTGCCCAGGCTGGCCCGTACCGAATGGATCAACACCAGACTTCGTCAAGAACAAGGCACCCGAAGGTCGCACCAATTGTATGTCATGCTGGATCGCTGGCTCGTGCGTCTGGCCGGATTGGGGGTGCTGGTTGCCATGGCCGGGCTGGTGTTCCGGGTTACCTATCAGATTCCCGAAAATTCTGTCATCACCACTTTGGAACAAACATACTCGCCGTCAGAAGAATCTTACCCGTCAGATGAGTTTTCCCAGCCAGGTGTCAGACATCAGGCTCGACAGCCCGTTTTCGTGCAAACCACAGCGACCCGCAGCCGTGACACGGCCACGACCATCATGTCCGGTTTGTTTCGGAAGGGATATCGTGCCTACCTGCAACAAAGTGAAGATGCTGATGGGGTGGCGTTGTTTGCCGTGCGGATTAAATATCCGGATCGGGTTGCGGCTGAACAGGTTGCAGAACGTTTGTTGCGACTGGAGGGGTTGGCAACCGAAATTGTCGAAGAAAACGCTTCCGAGTAGTACACACAGGTAAAGGAACAGGCATGCGACACGATCAGGTTGGAGTTTCAGGGGCTGCCAAATCACGTGATTCATTGCGTGCCGCCCTGCAAGCCCATAAAAATGGCAATATTTCTCAAGCCTTGCAACTCTACGAATCGGTCCTGCTTTCCGAACCGGACAACGTCTCTGTGCTTTTGTTGGCGGGAAAAATATTGGTTGAGTCATCGGCTGTGGACCGGGGCGTGATCTTGTTGCGTCGGGCCATGGAACTGGAACCTGGATCGGTCACCGGTCAGTTTACACTTGCATATGGCCTGTGCTTTCAAAAACATTATGATGAAGCATTGAGTCTTTATCTGCAAATATTGGCGCAAGATCCCCATCTGGAAAATATTCACTATTACATCGGTGATACCCTGGCCAAACTGGGCCGCCATGATGAGGCACTCGGGTACCTGGCCAAGGCGCATCAGATGGCACCAGATGATCCGATAGTTATTCATGTTTTAAATCAGGTATTGATAAAAATAGCCATACGGGCACAGGAAAATAATCAGAAATCTCACGCCAGGCAAATGTATGAGACGGTTCTCATGAGTGAACCGAACAATATCATTGCGCTTTTATTGCTGGGAATGCTCCTGGTGCGTTCGGATGCTTCGGAAAAAGACGCGGAATTTGAGAAGGGTACGGAACTGTTGCGGCGTGCTGTCGCCCTGGATCCCAGGCAGTTGACCAGTCAAATGACCTTGGCGCATGGCTTGAGAATGCAATTGATGTACAAAGAGGCGCTCGATATCTATCTGAGAGTCCTGGCTCAAGATCCGGGTTACGAGCAAATCCATTATTATGCAGGTTTGGTTCTGACCAAAATGGGTCGCTATTCCGAAGCCGTGGAGCATCTTTCCCGGGAGTTGCAGGTCAATCCGGATGATGCCAATGTTCTTTTCTTTTTGGGATTGGCCAAATTGTCCGGCAATGATGCCAGCCGTGAAGAGGGGGTGGCCTTGATCCGACAAGCCTTGGCAAACAAGCCGGATCTGTTGGGAGTGGACCAGCCGGATATGGTGCCATTACAGGAATATCGGCAGCGGCAGATGGCCAACAGCCTGGTCTTTCGAACACCGGATGAACCAAAATCCTTGCATTTGCCAACGCCGTGCGCCTGTTTTTCCTATCCCAAGTGCGGGACGCATTTGTTGTCGGACATCACGCAACTGATCACGAATCATCATTTTTACTGGCCGAATGACTACGAGTCAAATTCAGTCCCAAAAGATGCCCTGAGCCGGATTCCTGACAAACATTTTCTGATCGGACATTGGCATGCCACTCTTGAACTGGGCGCGGACATGCAGACCAGAAATTACAAAGCCATTGTCCAATACCGGGAACCCCGGGATCAAATGGTCTCATTTTATTGTTATTATACAGGAATGGCCGCCGATCCCCATGGGATGTATACGGCCATGCTGACGAATGTCAGTCAGGAAGAGGCATTCAATCGGCTTATTATTGGTGGTCCCGTCAAGGGCGGGGGTATCGTGCCGGGACAGGCATTCAACATGGTTGCCTGGATGGAACAATGGCGTCTGATGAATGCATATTATCAGGTCCCGGTCTATTTTGTCTCTTATGAGGATATGGTGGAAAACAAGGTTGAGACCATCGGCCGCATCGCCCGGTTTCTGGAGATGCCCCTCTCCCGGGAAGAGTGTGAGGTGATCGCCGAAGCGACGGGTTTCCATAAAAAATCAAAAACCATGGAAAAAAATGCCGTACCCAAAAATTTCAAACGCAAAGGGATTGTCGGCGATTGGCGAAACTATTTTACAGAGGCCAACAGGATTCTGTTCAAAACGCTTAATGGAGAAATTCTAACACGTCTGGGATATGAGGAATAAAAACCTCCTTCCCAAACTTTGGCCGTCCGCTGAACACGACGGCCAACGAGGCTGCCTGATAACTTGTTAATTTAAAAAAACGAATGAAAAACTGGGATGGAGGTCCAGGAGGAAGCGGCTCTACCCTTCCTCCTGGCGGGGTTTGGGGCTTAAGCCCCAATAAAATCTTTCTTTCCAATATGTTCTATTGGAGAGCTAACGGATTGCCTCAAAGAGGGCAAGGAGTGTTTGTCTGATTTCCCGGGAAGGTTGTACCGAAAATCAGAATTTGTAGCCATAATTCAGCGTGAAACCTGTATACCCGCCACCAAAGGTATAGGTCAGACCGAGTTTGTTGTCCTTGTAGGTGTAGTTGCCAATGGTCATGTTGGTGCCGAGATCGAAGCCAATGTCGGTGGAGCTTTTGACGTACACATCATCACCACCAAAATAGGTGTTGATAGCAAAAAGTTCACCTGTGACTTTTTTGGAGAGGAGATCAAAGGGCAATTTCCTCTCGAAGGCCAAGCCGTTTCTGAAGATATAGTTACTCAAATCGTAGTTGGTTTCGTATCCGCCGACTTCAATCGAGTAGGTTTTTGAGTAGCTGATCATGTTACCCATCATGATCTTTGAACCATCATCCGGAATCAGGTAGGAAAAATCACTGGTAAGCGATCCTGAATAGATACCGGAGACAGCCCCCAGGTCTTTTGAGCCACCCACGCCGTCACGCAAAAATCCGGTTATGTTCCATTTATTCATGACTGGAACTTTGAGGCCAACACCCAATGAGCCGGTATAGGATTTGGAAGACTCCGTTTCAATCATGCTGAGGGGCACGTCAAAAAAAAGCGTGTATTTGTTGATCACTTTCGAATAGAAAAGAGGCAGCGTGGTGGTATCGGTCTTGAATCCGTTGCTCTTGTATTGCCCGTAGCGGATTCCGACACCCAGCAATCCCGGGTTGGCATGATCTGATTTGGCATCCGATTTATTGGCGTCTTCTTTTTGCGAGACATCCTTGTCTTCAACTCCGATTCCGGTGGCGGCCCTGAAATCCGATGCCGCCATCTGTGACATCAGGCTGTTCGGATTGCCGGCAATGGGGTCGATGGGCGTGGATTTGGCATACTCTTTGAACATGCGGGAGAGAATATTCGGATTTTTCTTGAACCAGTCTTCCAGCATGTCCTGGCTTTGTTTCCGTGTGGCACCATTGAATGTTTGTGTAATGCCCAATGAAGGAATATTGAACTGTAATGAGGGCGAATTGGCTGTGTAGGCAAAATTGGCTTCGACGCCACGCAAATTCAAAACGGCTGTTGCCTGGGATTGTTCCGTGTAACCGATATTCAGGCTGTCCATGGAGTATTTTGCCGTGCTGGAAAGATCACTCAGGCCAACCGATGCTGTCTTGCCACCTGTTGTGGCTGTGAAGGTATAAACATCAGCAGCCTGGACTGGGTTCCAGGCCAGGGTAACAGCAAGAACAGGTAGAAACTTGATTGACTTTATCATGACTAAACTCCTTAGTCCTTATTTTCAGGTTTGCAGGGACCAGATTTTTCAGTCTGGTGTAACAGCCAAGCGCAGGTCCAGGCTTAATTGATGCGCCGTCAATCCCTCTCTTGCCGCCAAAAGAGATGCCGCCGGTCCAATGGTGGCCAACGCGGCTGCCGAACAACCAATCACACTGGTGCGCTTGATGAAATCATGAACGCCCAACGGACTGGAAAAGCGGGCAGTGCCACTTGTTGGCAAGACATGACTGGGACCGGCAACGTAGTCACCGACAGCCTCGGGTGTGTGGCGTCCCAGAAAAATGGCCCCGGCATGACCAATCTGGGGCAGGAGTTGTTCCGGGTCCGCAACAGCGAGTTCCAAATGTTCCGGGGCGATTCGCGTTGCCAGTTGACACGCTTCGTTTAAATCCCTGACCACGATGATGGCTCCGCGCTCGGCCAACGAGCGTTCACAGATGGAACGTCGTTCCAAAATCTCAAGGTGTTGCGTCAAGGCATGTTCCACGGCGTCGGCAAAGGGGGCGTGATCGGTCATGAGAATGGCCTGGGCGGCGGTATCGTGTTCGGCCTGGGAAAGCAGATCCGCCGCAATCCAACGTGGATCGTTGTGTTGGTCAGCGATGACCAGAATTTCCGAGGGACCGGCGATCATGTCGATTCCCACCTGGCCATAAAGTTGGCGCTTGGCTGTTGCGACATAGATATTGCCCGGGCCGACGATTTTATCGACTGCCGGGATGGTTTCCGTACCAAAGGCCAAGGCGGCAATGGCCTGGGCACCACCGATGCGAAAAACCTGGTCGATACCGGCGATGCGAGCCGCCAGCAGGAGGAGGGGATTGACCACGCCATCCGGTGTGGGGACCACCATGACCAAATCCTTGACCCCAGCCACCCGGGCCGGAATGGCGTTCATCAAGACCGTGGATGGATAGGTGGCAAGACCACCCGGGACATACAGTCCAACTCGTTGAATGGCCGACAGGCGTTGTCCCAGCAGGGTACCGGTGGCATCCCGGAACTGCTGAATACCCATCTCCGGCATCTGCCATTGGTGATAACGCCGAATACGCTCCGCTGCCAGTTCCAGTGATTGGCGCTCTTCAGGTGTGGCTTGATCGGCGATCCGGTTGATTTCCGATGGAGAAAAAGCCAATGTTGCCGCCGTGAGCCTGATCCGGTCAAACCGATGGGTATACTCGATCAGGGCCTGGTTTCCGCCTTGCCGCACGGCCTGGATGATGTCAGTGACGGACTGTTCTACCGCTGTCATGGCATCTTTTTCCCAATAGAGAAGATGGGAAAAAGTTTTCTGAAAATCTGGATCCGAAACGTGTAGACGCCGAATCCTGGTTCGGGACATGAAAATCTCCTGATGGTTAAAAAAATTCGTAACTATTCACCATCCGGCAACAAACTGAGGTCCAGTAGTTACAAAAATTCTTCCCAAAAAGAGGGAGCAGTGGACCCACTGATTCGTGATTCAACAAAAAGGACGCGACCCCAAAAATTCAGTCGTTCAAGCGATCAGTGACTCAAACGGTGAATGTCCGCACCCAGAGCCATCAATTTTTCTTCGATACGTTCATAGCCGCGGTCAATGTGATAGACCCTGGATATGTAGGTATCTCCGGTGGCAGCCAGACCGGCCAGAACAAGGGACGCCGAAGCCCGCAAATCCGTGGCCATGACGGGTGCGCCGCGCAGTTGCACGCCACCCCGGACGACGACGGTGTTGCCTTGCAGCGTGATGTCGGCTCCCAGTCGTTGCAGTTCCGAGACATGCATGAAGCGGTTTTCAAAGATGGTTTCGGTCACGGTTCCGGTTCCGGACGAAATGCTGTTCAGGACCAGCATTTGGGCCTGGAGGTCGGTCGGAAAACCCGGATAGGGAAAGGTGGTGATGTCCACGGCCCGCAAGGGACCATCGACCGAGACATGCAGCGAACCGGGACCTTCCTTGATGATGACGCCGGCCTGACGCAATTTGGCGATGGGGGCTTCGAGAATGTGTGGATCGGTATGATTCAGGGTCACGTTGCCGCCGGTGATGGCAGCGGCGATCATGAACGTTCCGGTTTCGATCCGGTCCGGCAGGATATGGTGAGTTGTGCCGTGCAGACGTTCGACGCCTTCGATACGAATGCGATTGGTGCCGGCCCCCTCGATGCGTGCCCCCATATTATTTAAAAGTTTTGCCAGATCAACAACTTCAGGTTCGCAGGCAGCATTTTCCAGGACGGTATGCCCATCGGCCAGGGCGGCAGCCATCATGAGATTTTCCGTGCCGGTAACCGTGACCAGGTCAAGAATGATCGTTGCGCCGTGGAGGCGTTTGGCGCGGGCCTTGATGTATCCTTCCTCAAGGCGAATTTCTGCCCCCATGCTCTCCAGGCCTTTGAGATGGAGATTGACCGGGCGTGTCCCGATGGCACAACCGCCAGGCAGCGAAATTTCGGCTTGTCCATAGCGAGCCAGCAAAGGACCCATGACCAAAACCGAGGCCCGCATGGTTCGCACCAGATCGTAGGGTGCCCGGGTATTGTGGATACCCGAGCAGTCGATCTCGACGCCCAAACGTTCATCGACTGTGATGGCCGCGCCATGCTGACCCAACAGTTCCAGCATGGTGGTGACGTCACGCAGATGAGGCACATTGGAGAGCGCCAGCGGCTTGTCGGTCAACAAAGACGCCGCCAACGCCGGCAATGTGGCGTTTTTTGCGCCACTGATGGGGATGGTCCCCACCAGGGGTCTTCCCCCGCGTACAAGAATTCTATCCATCCCCCATTCATACCAAATCCCGGCGACCTTGGGCAAGAGTTCCAGCAGGAAAAGTTTGCCCGGATTTGCAGCGGGTTGATTATGTGCTTGAAAAAAAAATTGGATGTGTTATGATGTCTTCAGGATCTTGAATTTGTATCCATTTCGTAATCAGGGGGTGAAACGGCTTCGACGGGGTATCGAAAGGCTTTGACGGCGACCCGGCATGAGCACCGCCGCAAGAGGCTCATAATCACAATTGCCAACGACGAGTTCTACGGCGAAGCTCTCGCTGCCGCCTAAAACGGTAGCAGAGCGGGGTTCAGACCTGAGCCCGGCAACAGAAGTACCTAAAAACAGGGTCAAGCCGGAATTATGAAATCGCCGGTCTAAATCCAGGGTTTCCCAGTTCTCCGAGGTAACGGAGGTTCCGAAGCCTGCCGACTGCAACGGCCCAGGAACTATATGTCGGCAAAATGGTCGTGACTCCTTCAGGTTCAGTACGTATCTCGGACCCGGGTTCGACTCCCGGCACCTCCACCATTCTAATATTTAGGAAAAAGTCTTGGCATGGAAGCCGCCCTAAGGGGCGGCTGTTTTTGTTGGGGGGTGGTTCGGGGTGGAAATGTGTTGGGTGTTCCTTTCTCCCCCTGAAGGTGTGGTTCTTTTGTTCCTTGAAAACTTTTGAGCCTAAAGTACAGTGTGTCCGCAATTTTTCGATGAGTGGGTTGGGTGGAGAGCGGAAAGGAAAGTGGGGTGTGGGAGGGTGGTATTATATTGTGTCCCTGAATTCTATATATCCTTGATTTTGCAAAAAGGGGCAATGTTTATGGTATTCTCGGAATTTTCCGGATGTTCACGAAATTTCTGGAGGATTTTTGGCTTTTTTGCAGAAGATTTAATAAAGAGATGCAAACGTACAATGCTCTTGTCAGCCTTTCATTTGGAGTTGCACGGCAGTGGTGTGGTCGATTTGGCAAGGTGGAAAACTGCCAGGTTGGGGTATTTGCTGCGTAGGGTCTGGGAGAACGCGCTGCGTTCGTTGATTTCAAACTGTACTTGCCCTGTCCCTACCAAAAACCCCATCCACCACAATTTTGGCCCCATTGCCAAGCAGTTTTGCGGGGCTGCAGGATTTTTCTGGACACTGAGGCGGCTTTCCACGAAAATTAGAGACAAGTTGGAGGTTTCATTGAACGCCACGGCCCCAATTTTCCTGGAGCGAGCAAAAGGAATCGGAACATCACCCTTCATTCCATGAATGGACACTTGCCAACATGCCACAGCGACGCTTGATTAGCTTCGACTGGGCCTTGAAACGTCTGCTGCGCAGCAAGGCCAACTTTGAAATTCTGGAAGGATTCCTCAGTGAACTCCTTCGCGAGGATATGCGCATTATTGAAATCCTGGAAAGCGAAAGCAATCAAGAGTCCCACCACGATAAATTCAACCGTGTCGATCTCAAAATCAAAAATACTCGTGATGAAATTGTCATCGTTGAGTTGCAGTATGAGCGGGAATGGGACTACCTGCAGAGGTTAATCTTCAGCACCGCCAAGGCCATCACTGAACATATGGCGGAAGGCAAGCCTTACGCCAGTGTTGTCAAGGTCATCACCATCAGCATTCTCTATTTCGATCTTGGACATGGCAGCGATTACGTTTATGTAGGCAATACCACTTTCAGAGGGTTGCACACTCAGGAAGAGCTGGCTCTGGATGAGGGACAAAAGGCATTGTTTCAACGCCCTTCGGTAGCCGCGATTTTCCCAGAGCATTACCTTATCAAGGTAAAAAATTTTGATGATGTCGCCCGCAACACCCTGGATGAGTGGATCTATTTTCTGAAAAACGCCGATATCCGCGATGATTTTACGGCACGTGGCCTTAAAAAAGCCAAAGAAAAGCTTGATGTCCTGCAATTGCCAGAGACAGAGCGCAAGGCCTACGAACGCTATCAGGAAGAACTGCATGACCAGGCGAGCTTTGTACTCTCCACCTATGGCGCTGGTAAATGGGAAGGCGAACAAATCGGCGCACAGAGAGGCGAACAGAGAGGTCGCCAAGATGGCAAGGCCGATATGCTCCTGAAACAGATGCGCCGCAAATTTGGCCAAACACCAGACTGGGTGCCCGAAAAGGTGAAAACGGCGAACCTGGATGAGATCGAGGCATGGAGCGAGAACGTCCTGTTCGCCAACTCGGTGGACGAGGTATTCGCCGACAGGCATTGATTGAAAAAATACCCTCAAAATTCTCCGATTCTCCAAAAACGTGGCGAAAAGTTTGCACAAATTGTCATCGTCACCCAAGTGGAAATCGAAACGCGGGTCCGCAGGTATCCGGTGACGAGGAGGAGAAATTCTGAAACGCCGCCCTTTCTCTCCTTGGAAGGGCGGTTCTCTTCTCTCCTGGCGTGCATTTTTTCCTTGGTGGCCTGACACCGTTCCGTAGAGGTAACGGTTTATTATATAAGGTCTTTTCCAGTTCCTCAAGGAGAAAGGAAGGCCATGGTGGGACAAGAAGTCGTTGCGGATGCCGGGTGTGTGAATCCGGAATGTGAACGCTTTTGGATCAATGGGTTGTGTGATGTGGTGTGGTGATCCGTCGTCGGTATGGGACGAACGGGATCCGGTTTCTTCGTTGCCGACGCTGTCAGCATGAATTTTCCGAACGGCACGGCACGCCGCTGTACGATCTTCGAATTCCCCAAGAGAAGATCGTGGCAGTGGTCAGCCATTTGGCGGAGGGAACTGGAGTCCGCAAAACGGCCCAGTTGACTGGGGTCTCCAGGGATACCGTTGGACGGATCCTCAAGCGGGTCGGAGACCATGCCAAGGGGGTTCACGACCTGTTGGTCGGCGACCTGACGGTTCCAGAAGTTCAGATGGACGATGTCCTGAATGATTCCCCCTGTTCCGGGACAATCAACACCGCATTTGTCGAAAGGTACAACGGATCATCCCGCCACTTCAATGCCATGAAGCAGAGGAAAACGTATTCGTTTTCAAAACAGTACAAGGAACACGAGGCGATGAGTTGGTTGATGGTAACCCACTACAATTTTTGTTAGAAACCGCCCACTCTGCGGATTCCTCTTGGGAACAGGCACTACTGCCAGAGAACCCCGCCATGGCCGCTGGGTTGACAGGCCACTCCTGGAGCGTGGAAGAGTTGCTGAGGTTCCAGATGTTCAAGGCTGGATGACTGTCAGGCCACCAAGCAAATTCGATGCTTGACGTTCGTACATAAATGCGCGACGATGCTTTCCATGAATGGCAACGAACTCCTCCGCAAGCTCAGAAAGTACGCCATGACCAACGGGTTTGATCTGATTCACGTGGCTGGGCGTGGATCTGGGAAGGGGAGCCACTCTTATATCCTTCTGGGGTGCCGCCGGACGGCCATGAAATATTTGCGAAGCGAAATCAATCAGGGGCTGTTGGTCAAAATGCTGAAAGACCTTGGCTTGACCTTGGACGACATTCAATGAGGAGGTTTCCGTGAACCCGACCTATCCCTATGACCTTCATGAGGATCCACCTGGTTGGTATATCTCGTTCCCGGATGTCCCAGGGAGCAATACCGGGGATGCAACCCGAGATGACACCATAGATGGTGCCATGGATTGCCTCATCACCACCATGGAAGCCATTATGCACCAGCGCCAGGATATTCCCCCGGCAAGCCTGCCAAACAATGGTCAGGGAACCGTGACTCTCTCACCTTTGGTGGTGGCCAAGTTGGCTCTCTATCAGACCATGCGCAGTCATGCCATGACCAACGTGGCTCTGGCAAATGCGCTTGGCATCCAGGAGAGTGCAGTGCGCAGACTCCTTGATCTTCGGCATCAGTCCCATATCGGACAGGTGGACCGCGCACTTGAATCGCTTGGGAAGAGATTGATTGTCTCCGTTCAGGATGCAGCGTGATGGAGCAGATCCACGGGGCCATGCGCGAGGAGGTGTGTCCAACGTCGTCCCCTAACGTCAATGGCAACCGGGAAGTTTGACGGTATATTTGACGGTATACAAAAGATTTTCAGTACATGAAACGCTTTATAGTCAAAATGTTGACAAGTTAGTTCGATTCCCGGCACCACCACCAATTTGATTTTACGGACCAGTTTCAGGGACGGCTGTGGACCACCCGCCGCAACCTGGGCGTGGACCGGTTGGCCTCAGCCTGGCTGATCCGGCGCTTCATCGATCCCGAGGCGCGCTTCGTCTGGTTTTCCCCCCAGGAGGGAAAACCGCCGGATGCCATCGGTTTCGACTTTGACGGTGCCCGCTTCACCCATGTGGGGGCGCGGGTCACCTTCGAAACCCTGCTGGCCTCCTTCGGTCTGGAGAAGAATCCAGCGTTGCGACCACTTGCCCGCATGGTGCATGACCTGGATGTGGGTGAGGGTTCTGCTGAGGAAGCAGCGGGATTTCTGGCCCTGTTCCGGGGCATGAAGACCCGCCTGAACGATGACGACGCTTTCCTGGAGGAAGGCTGTCGCATCCTGGACGACTACCATCTCTCTTTCTCCGAACAAGAGGAACAACCGTGAACGATACCCCTCTGGAACGACCGCCTCACCCATCCTTCTGGGAAGCATTCCTATATTGGTTGAAGCTCGGTTTCATCAGCTTCGGCGGTCCCGCTGGACAGATCGCCGTCATGCATCAGGATCTGGTGGAAAAGAAACGCTGGCTCTCCGAACACCGCTTCCTGCATGCCTTGAATTTCTGCATGGTGCTGCCCGGTCCCGAGGCCCAGCAGTTGTGCATCTACATTGGCTGGATGCTGCACCGCACCTGGGGCGGCATCGTGGCGGGCACGTTGTTCGTACTGCCCTCGCTGTTCATCCTGGCCGGGCTGACCTGGGTCTATCTGGCCTTCGGCGAAGTTACCCTGGTCAAGGGAGTGTTCAACGGTATCAAACCGGCAGTGGTGGCCATCGTGGTGTTCGCCTCGTGGCGCATCGGCTCGCGGGCGTTGAAGAACAACCTGCTGGTGGCCATGGCAGGGATCTCTTTCATCGCCATCTTTGCCCTGGGGATTCCCTTTCCCTACATCGTGTTGGGGGCTGGTATCCTGGGGGCTATCGGTGGGAGGGTGGCTCCCGACAAATTCAAGGTGGGCGGCGGACATGGGGCTGGGAACAAGACCTACGGCCCGGCCCTGTTGGATGACGACACCCCCCCGCCCGACCACGTGAAGTTCAGCGCAGTCCGGCTGGGCATCCTGCTTGTGTCAGGCGTGGCCCTCTGGGGCGCGGCCATGCTCGTGCTGGGCCATCCGGTCCTGAAGAACATGGGGGAATTCTTTACCAAGGCGGCGCTGGTCACCTTCGGTGGGGCCTATGCGGTGCTGCCCTATGTCTATCAGGGCGGGGTGGATCACTACCAGTGGTTGACCGGCACCCAGATGATCGATGGCCTGGCCCTGGGAGAGACCACCCCCGGTCCATTGATCATGGTGGTGGCTTTCGTGGGCTTCGTGGGGGCCTGGACCAGGCAGATTTTCGGTCCCGACATGCTGTTCGTCGCCGGATTTGCCGGGGCGGCGGTGGCCACATTTTTCACCTTTCTGCCCTCCTACCTGTTCATCCTGGCGGGTGCGCCCCTGGTGGAAGCCACCCATGGCGACCTCAAGTTCACCGCGCCGTTGACCGGCATCACCGCTGCCGTGGTGGGGGTGGTACTCAATCTGGCGCTGTTCTTCGGCTGGCACGTACTGTGGCCCCAGGCTACCAAGACCGCGCCCTTTGCCGGCGGTTTCGAATGGTTCTACGCCCTGATGTCCGCAGCAGCCTTTCTTGCCCTGTGGAAGTACAAGCTGGACATCATGAAGGTGATCGGTGCCTGCGCCGTGATCGGTCTTGTCTACACCTACACACTATAAGGACTCCCCCATGCCCGACGACATGAAACCCCTGTCCTGTAATCCAGCCGGGCTGTCCGGCCTGCGGTGATCATTGGGCAAGGGTTTTGTCAAGTTGACCGATCCAAAGATCGAGGGGAATGGTTGCCAAAGGGACATGTTCCCAGGTTTTTGCATCCACAAAGGCATCGCGAATGGCCTGTCCCTTGCCGGAAGGACCCGTCTCGGTTGCTTTCGGGATCAAAGCCAGAACCCGCAAAGGTTGCGATGTATGGAAACGAATTTTACGCCAGTCGTTTACATCGATCCAATCCGATACCATCAATGCCCGTCCGGGCAAATCCAGTCTGATATTGACGTTGGGTGTGAACCAGATATCTGTTTTTGGATTGAATTTTTGAGTCAACTCCGCGACGACATCAACAGGTGACCGGGTTGTCGAAGACAAGAACGGATTGAACAGACCACTGCTGGCAACCTTGTAATCCGGCTGAATGCGCACAATCTTGCCAGCCATGGAAACCAAACCATATCCCATGGGAATCAGCAGGTAAAATGCACCTCCCATGGCCAAGGTCATGCGCCACCAGCGTTTTTCCCGGGGCGATTGCCAGATGTGGACCCCTTCACGGATCAGTACCGGGAATACGGCAAATGTGGTTACCTGCAAATAGGTGCTGAGGTAACCAATGTGCGTATTTGCCCAGACAATCAACAATCCGAGCATACCGAGAAAAATGGACAGGATGCCCAGTTTTCCAGGTCCCTGCCAGGCACCGGGGCGGGCCAGCAGCATCAAGAACAAAATTCCACCCGGTATGCCAATCAAATTGACGACAAACGAACCATCAATACCCTGAATTATTTGACGACTGGGGTGAAAGATACCATGATCAGGATGGAGCAGAAGATAATTCCAGAGCGCATCCGCATCACCCAGACACAGGGCTGGATAGGTAAACAAGCGAACCAGCACGGACCAGTTCAATTTACCGGGTGAATAGAGCGCATCAAACTGATTGACATATCCGCCATAATGAAGATTCAAAAAACTCCAGACCAGAATGGGTAACAAACAGGTCAAGGTACCCAAAATCGATATTTTGAAGAGATTGTCTTGCTGATGAGAGAACCAACGCCCCATGGCCGTCAGCCACAAAAATCCCAAGGCAGGTCCGGCAATGAATGCTCCCGAAAATTTGAATACATAGGCCATGCCGCAGCCAAATCCCAGGATACAAGACAGAAATATTCTGTGATGAACCATTCCTGGGCGGGTCACATGCCATGAACCCAGCAAGAGCCAGGGAGCAAGCGCGAAAACAAGTATTTCTGCGTTATTATAGGAAAATATATAGTTATTCGTAAATCGAAGACAAGGCACATAGCACGACAGCATCAAACCGACAATACCGGGAATATTGAACTTTCCAAACCAGAGTGCCCAACCCATGGCTCCCAGCAAAACGCAGGCTACAGAGAGGATCCGCAAGGACGTACCAATGTCCAAACCCATGGACATGAGCGGCAGGACAAATAATTGTGTTCCCGGTGGCCAATTATGGATCCAGTGCAATTGATCACGTGACAGATCATTTTGATCGGCGGCCAAATAATGATTTGGAGAGGGTGATATATTTTTCAAATACTGATCTACGGAAAGCACTTGAATGGAAGGATCAAAACCAACCCCTTGCGGAACATGAATGGTCAGAAGAATGACGATGAGTGCCACTCCCAGACCGATCAGGGCTTGATAACGAGGTTGCTGAATCGAGATGGGTTTCATGGCGTGTTGTTTCAGGGGAGAAAATAACTGAATCTTTTCAATTGATTCAATAGCTTTGTGTCATCTCTGGGACAGGTTGCACAGCCATCCAACCGGGAACGGTCATGTGCCAAACGATGACGGAATTCTTGATAGGTGGCACCATGCCAGATTTCCGGGAAGGAATTTTGGTCGAGATGTCCCATGATGTGGCGGGTATTGACGAGGTAACAGCAGGGGTAGACCCGCCCTTTTGCATCGATGTAGGTATTGTACCAGGGTATGATACAAGGCGATGGTGTCGCGGAAGAATGGGATGGTACGGGTTGTGTTTGCCAGGCAGCAGCCGTGTCCCGCCATTGGCGATAGAATTTTTTTTCTTCCGGGTTAACTGTATTATGAATATCTTGTTCAATCTGTTGTCTGAAAATTTCCAGGTTTTGTGCGGCAGGAATTTGTGGATGGGGAGCGGTTGGAAGGGGGGTATAGTCGAACAGAGGCACCAATGAATATCGGTTAAGCAAGTGCATCTCTGCCAATAATTGGTACATGGGTCGATAGTCGTGCAGGTTGGTTTGTTGCAGGACGGTCAAAACCCGGATCAAGGACCCGGGACGGGTCTGTCCACGGTGGAAGCGTTCTGCCAGAGCTTTGTAATTGTTGATTACCTTGGAAAATTGCCCTCGTATACGAATATTTTCGTAGGTTTCTGGTGTGGCTCCATCCAGGGAAAAAGTTAATATGTTTGGCATGTGCTGCGCCAGTTGATCCAGGCACTCATGATGCAATACCGTGCCATTGGTGGGCATGGCGGTCATGATATTGCGGGCATGCAGATGATTGAGTTTATCAAAAACCCCCTTATCCAGCAGGGGCTCTCCCAGTCCGTTCAAGGTGACATAGAGAGGCTGAATATCCTGAATTAATTGGGCAAAGCGATCCATCGAGATGCATCCGGTATTCATGTCCGGCATGAATTCACGAGCGCACATGCGGCACTTCAGGTTACAAATGTCTGTGATTTCGATTTGCAGGCGTACCGGCAAAGGTGGTTTGGCAGCGGTCCCCAAAAGAGATCCGGCGATGCGTCGAAGTCTGCCGAGTCGTTGGGCCAGCAGCCACGGGCTGCCATCGGACAGGCAACGCAAACCGTACAGGAGTGGTGACGCATGCAACCAGTTCCTGATGGCAAGGAATGGGTTCATATATTATGGGTCAGTGGCTGGGTTGTCAGAGGTCTGGCGGGAGCGTGATCAGCCAGGCGGGTCAGTTGTTGTAAGACGACCGCCAATACTTCGGACACAGTCACGGATGTCATGCAGAGGTGATCCGGTCGCGGACAGATGGAAAAACCACAGCCGCCACAAACGACTGGATGACGAATAATCTCGTGTCCCTGGCCCAGGGGGTGCCATCTTCCCGGATTGTCCCGATCAGAAAAGATGGCCACACAGGGAATCCCGGCAGCCGAGGCCAGATGCATGGGACCGCTGTCTGGTCCGACGAATAATTGGCAATGTGAGAGAAGAGCGGCTGTTGTTCGTGGATTAAAGAGACCGGCTGTACCAATACCTGTCCCCCAATGGTTGAGGAGCTGTTCCTGAACCGGTCTGTCTTTCGATCCACCGACAATGATCAAATCACAACACTCTTTTTGGACAAGTGCAGAACCCAAGGCTGCATAACGATCCACGGGCCACTGGTTGACTGGCTGTTTGACGCCCGGAGCGATGGCAACCAGGGGTCGTTCTGGATTGTTTCGTTTGGCACTCAACCAGGCTTTCGCCTGTTGCAGCTCTCCCGGTGACAGCATGAGGTCGGGCGGGGGGAGGGGGTCGGTGATTTTTCTTCCCGTGGCCAAACCACTGGCGGTCAGGCGTTCCAGGAGAAAGCTGGCTTCGGAAGGGACAGGTGCCGGTCGTCCATCGGGTTTTGTTGGATAAACGGCCTGGGGTTCGAACGGTTGAAACCCAATATGATGTCGAATCAGGCACAGTCTGAAGAACACGCGATCACGCAGCAAGGCAAATTTGGATCGTTGCCCGGGTGCCAGGTTGATGACAATATCGAACTTCTGTCGGTGAATTGTATGAATCAGTCGTGCCAGGGAGATCAGAAACATCCAAGTATTTATTCCAGAAGGGTATTCGAGAAAATGGTCAACATAATTGGTGTCAGATAATAAATTTTTTGACGAGACTTCGACACCGGGTGACTGTGTTGCCAGCAGGGTAATTTTACTTTCGGCACCAAAATGGTTGCGAATCCATTTCAAGGCTGGCAAGGCCACGATGGTATCACCCAAAGATCCAATTCTAAAAATTAAAATTTTCATGACAGGACTGACTGATGTGAATTTTCGCGTTGCCACCACGTACAGAGTATGTCTGCAAAACCAACTTTGGCCAGGATAAATTTCAACGTATCTTTCCACCATACTCCCTGGGGATGGCTGAAGTGGAATTTTCCCTCATGCTCAAGTAAGGTAAACCCTTGCGGTTCCATGAGGTGCCGCAGAGTGGCCAGGCAAAAATAATTGACATGGTGTGGTAGAAAATAATGCCAATGCTCTCCCTTGATTCGGGCGTGAAGACCAGCAAGATTGGGGACTTCAACAACCAGTATTCCATCGGGCATCAGGACACGCGACAGTTCCTGGATGATCTGCTTTGGGTGTGGAATATGTTCCAGGACATGAAACATCATGATGACATCATAATTTGCATCAGGTGCGTGTTCAAGGAAGTGCTTGATATCCGACTGGTGCCAGGTGACCAGCGGATGATGGGTTTTGAGATAGGAGACAGTTTTTTGGCTCTCTTCGACGGCATCGACCCGAAAGCCGGCATGGGCCATGGCCAGGGCAGTTTCGCCCAAACCAGCCCCCAATTCCAAAACATGACCTGATTGCCGATACCGACGAATTCCTGTTACACGTTTCTGTAGAAAAATTCTTTTCCAATCAATGTTTTGTGTGGAAAGATCGGCATAATAATCCTTGTTGGTGTAAGGGGATTGCCAGAGGTCCAGATCCATACCGAGGAATCCACAATTGGCGCAGGTTTGCAGAGGGAGGTCGGCCCGCAGGATTGCCGGGGGGAGGATTTTGTCGCAAATAGGGCAGGTTTGCATGGATCGTTGTCTGAGAGGGGATGCCTGGTTGGGCTGCTCGACGTTGCCTGGGAAATTGATTAATCACGTGGGATGGCCAACGTGTTGAAAGAAGCCAACTCAATGGGTATTCCGTCGTTTTTTTCCCAGTCAAAAAGGGTATAGGCGTGTTGTTGGAGCAAAGTGGAAATATTTTG
>JADGCO010000048.1 GCA_015228935.1 Magnetococcales bacterium
AGCGAATCGCTCCAAGAATTCACTCCGCGGTGATATGGAACTGATCAGGATACTGCGCAATTGATGTCGTTGTAAATTTGCCGTGCCCAGGTACAGGTAGTCATACACTGAAAGCTGGGAGAGGGAATTTTCATCCAGGCTTTCGGTAATTTTCAACTCAGCCAGAATGTGATCTGCATCAAGGTCCCACAGTCCGTCTGCAAGGAGCAGACGTTGTTCGTCTGTCCGACCGCTCTTATTTTGCTGGATCAAAATCAGGTCCGCCTTGGGTGGAGCCGAAACGACCTGGACTTCTGACCGTACCTCAATGCCGACAGGTTCCAGAAGGGTTTTCAGTGTTTCGGCAACCAGACAGTGCCAGCAGATATTTTCGATATTTTTATCCAAGCCGCGCATTTCCCGTATTAATCACGTTGATTGATGATTGAGGGATTTGATACATCAAATGGCTCATTGGATTTGCAGAAATTCCGTCCGATTCTGTTCATCGCGCACTGTCGAAGGTAATACGCGGATCGACCAGGACATAGGTCAAATCGGTGATGAGCTTGGTCAGCAGTCCGAGAATTGTGTAAAAATAGAGCGTTGCCATGACCACGGGATAATCCCGATTGATGACCGATTCGTAACCGAGCAGGCCCAGGCCGTCCAGGGTGAAAATGGTTTCGATGAGCAGGCTGCCGCTGAAAAAGGCGGCCACGAAGGAGCCGGGAAAACCTGTGACCAGGGGGATCATGGCATTGCGGAAGACGTGGCGATACAGCACGTTGCGTTCGGACAATCCTTTGGCCCGGGCCGTGATGACGTATTGTTTGGATATTTCTTCCAGGAAACTGTTTTTGGTCAGCATGGTCATGACGGCGAAGGAACCCACCGAAGCGGCGGTGATGGGCAGGACCATGTGCCAAAGATAGTCGGTGATGCGGGCGGGCCAGGAGAGGGTTTGCCAGTTGTCCGAATAGAGGCCACGCAAGGGGAACACATCCCAAAAGCTTCCCCCCCCGAACAGGACGATCAACAAAATACCCAGGACAAAGCCCGGAATCGAATAACCCACCATGATCACGGTGGAGGTGGCAACGTCAAAGCGGCTGCCATGGTGGACGGCTTTGCGGATGCCCAGGGGGATGCTGACCAGATAGGTCAAAAAAAAGGTCCACATGCCCAGGGAGATCGACACCGGCAATTTGTCGATCACGAGATCCACCACGCGGCGGTGACGATAATAGGACTCGCCAAATTCAAAGCGGAGGTAATTCCACATCATGTGGACGAAGCGTTCCGGGGCGGGTCGGTCGAAGCCGTACAATTTTGTCAGGATGCGAATTTGCTCCGGGTCCACTCCTTCGCTGCCCCGATAGGGTCCCTGGCGACCACTGCTGGCCACCTCTCCCTGGGGGTGGTTTTTCAACAGGGAGACCATTCTTTCCACGGGTCCACCCGGAACGAACTGAATGATGGCAAAGGTCAGGATCATGATGCCGAACAGGGTGGGCAGCATGAGCAACAGACGCCGGATAATGTAGGCGGTCACGGTTTCTTTCCTGTTGCGGTTGGATCTTTTTTGAACCACCAAGTGAAGAGCCAATCGTGGGGTGTATAGTAGAGGGGAAGTTTTTCTGGTTTGGCAAAGCGATTCCAGTAGGCAACCCGGTGGAAGGGAATGTGGAAGTGAGGCACCATGTACCAGCCGCTGCGCAACACCCGATCCAGGGCACGGCAGGCCGTGATCAGGGCGGGGCGATCCTTGGCGTAGATGATGTGGTCAACCAGGGCATCCACCACGGGATTTTCGATACCGATCAGATTGCGGCTGCCCGGGACCTGGGCCTGGGATGAGTGCCAAAAACCGCGTTGTTCGTTGCCAGGCGAGAGGGATTGACCGTAGGTGCCAACGATCAGGTCAAAATCAAAATTTTCCAGACGGCGTTGATAGAGAGAGAGATCGACGGTGCGATAGTTCAGGCGAATGCCCAGTTTGCGCAAGTTTTCCGCGTAGGGACCCAGGACCCGTTCGAAGGCCTGCATGCCCAGCAGGGCATCCACCTCGAATGGTTTGCCTTCGGCATTGAGCAGGATACCGTTGGGTCCCATTTTCCAGCCGGCCTCTTTCAGCAGGGCCATGGCTTGGCGCAGGTTGTCGCGCAGGGAGTGCGGCGGGAGGGTGGAGGGGGGACGCAACACATCCTGGAAGACCACCGGATCCAGTTGATTTCGGAAAGGTTCCAGGAGGGCCAGTTCTTCTGGAGAAGGGGTTCCCTGTGCGGCCAGCTCGGAGTTGGTAAAATAACTTTCCGAGCGGGTATATTGCCCATAAAACAGGTTCAGATTGCTCCATTCGAAGTCGAAGGCCAGATTGAAGGCCTTGCGCACGCGGATATCCTTGAAAAAGGGCCGTCGGAGATTCATGACAAAGCCCTGCATGCCGGCACTGTTTTTGTGGGGCAGGGTCTCCTTGACGATGAGGCCCTGGTCGAATTTTTCACCCTGATAGTCGCGTGCCCACTGTTTGGAATTGTTTTCAAAATTGAAAATGAACTCGCCGGCCTTGAATCCTTCCAGGGCGACCTGGGGATCCCGAAAATATTTGATGGTGATCTGTTGAAAGTTGAATTGTCCTCGCCGGACGGGCAACTTCCATCCCCAATAGTCGGCTCGCCGTTCGTAAGTGATGATTTTGCCAGGCTGGAAAGATTTGATTTGATAGGGACCGGAACCGAGCGGCGGGGTCAGATCGGCCTGGTCGAAAGCCTGTTTGGCGAAGAAGGCACGGCTCAGGATTGGCATTTCACCCGTGATCAGGGGGAGTTCCCGATTTTTTTGACGAAAATGAAAACGGACCACCTGGTCGGAGATGACTTCGGCGCGTGCAATGTCTTGCCAATAACTCCGAAAATTGGGTTGGGCCTTGTCCGACATGAGGGTTGTGAAGGAAAAGGCGACATCGTGGGCGGTGACGGGGGAGCCGTCGGCAAATTTGGCAGCCGGGTTGAGGGTATAGACCACGGACAGGCCATCTGGTGCCACTTCCATGTTTTGGGCCAGTAAACCATATTGGGCAAAGGGTTCATCCAGGGAGCGTGTGGTCAAGGTTTCAAAGACCAGGGTATCCAGATATTCTGGCGCGGTTCCTTTCAGGGTAAAGGGGTTCATTTTGTCGAACCCGCCTATGCCATCAAGAATCAACTCGCCTCCGATTGCGGCTTTGGGTGAGGTGTAGTCAAAGCGTTCGAAATCAGCCGGGTATTTCAGCGTACCATCGAGGCTCAGGCCGTGAGCGGCAAAGAGGGTGGGTATCCAGACAAAAAACAGGAAAATCAGGAAAAAAATGTGTTTGACCATGGATCAGAACGCGCCTCCGGGTAACGAGTGGACATTCTCGAATCATACCAATCCCGGGGCAAATACGGCGATGGTTTGCGACGCCAATTCGCACTTCCGAGCATTTTTTTTGCAAGTTGTATTTGCATGATTTGCTTAAAAAGTAGACAATGAAGAGTCAAGAACTTTTGGGGGATCATGCATGGGATCAATACGCATTCGGACTCCAGCGGTTGCCGGGACCTTCTATCCCGGGCAGACCCGGGAATTGCGGGCGACGATACAACAGCTTTTGCAGGTGGCCAAAAGTGTGGCCGACCCTCCCTGCGCCATGGTGGCACCCCATGCCGGCTACACCTATTCGGGGTATACGATGGCCTGTGCCTATCGTTCGTTGCCCCGGGTCCCGAACGAGACAACTCCGGGTCGGCGTGTGGTATTGGTGGGACCCAGTCACCGGGTCCACCTCGAAGGAATTTCCGTGGGTCCCTATCATGCCTTCCAGACTCCTTTGGGGATGGTGGAGGTCGATATGGAAACCGTGGAGCGATTGGCAACCGTGACGGATGTGAGTCGTTCCATGGCTCCGCACAGTCTGGAACACTCCCTGGAGGTGCATCTGCCTTTTCTGCAAATGGTTGTGGGTAATTTTCGTCTGGTGCCCATCGTTTATGGGGAGATTACCCCGGAACGGCTGGCACACCTGATCCAGTTTTGCCTGGAGCCGGACGATCTGCTCGTGGTTTCGTCCGACCTGTCCCATTTCCACTCCTACGAAGAGGCGATCCTCCTGGATGAGGAGAGTCACCGGGCCGTGTTGCACCTTGATTCCAAGGCCATGGGGGAGTGCGAAGCGTGTGGCAACATCGGGATGCGGGCCATCCTGGATGTTGCCCAACAACGGTCCTGGCGGGTTGCCCTGGCCGACTATCGCAACTCCGGTGATACCTCTGGCGACAAAAGCCGGGTCGTTGGTTATGCCAGCTATCTGTTTCATCCGGCCGCCGCATTTTGTGTCTGAAAGGGGATCTGCCATGCAGGGAAAACAATTGCCGAATCTGGTTCGCACGCATTTGCAGCAGGTGTTGACAGGGCAGAAAGGCTTGTCAGCCGCATCTCTGATGACGGATTGGCCCGATCTGGCTCAACCGGGAGCCTGTTTTATCACCTTGACCCGGAAAGGCCAGTTGCAAGGGTGCATCGGTTCTCTGGAGGCGCGTCGTCCCCTGGCGGAAGACCTGCTCGACAATGCGGTGGCTTCGGCTACCCGGGACCCCCGCTTCCAACCCATGCAGGCCGCCATGCTGCCCGAGGTACGCATTGAAGTGTCGCTGCTGACGCCGCCCCAGCCCTTTCCGTATCGGGATGCTGCCGATTTGATGGCGCGTCTGCAACCCGGTGTGCATGGCGTGACCTTGACCTTGGGTGGCCGACGGGCCACGTTCCTCCCGCAGGTGTGGGAGCAATTGCCGGATCCGGCACAATTTTTGAGACATCTTTGCCAGAAGGCCGGTCTGTCAGGGGATTGCTGCCAACAGCATCCGGAAATTTCAGTTTATATGGCCGAAAAATTCAAGGAGTGAATCAAGGGAGAAAATGTAATGGCAATGAATGTGCGCATGGAGTTTGGTAAACGACTTTCCCATGAGCTTAAAAGAAGAGGCTTCGACAAGGGAAGAATGCCTCCTGATTTGTCTCTTGATGTGGCGATTCTTCAGGAATACCAGAACGGAAAGAGGAAAGTGAATCTTTCTGAAATTGGAAATATTTGTAAAAATCTTGGAATAAATCCAGTATATTTTATTTCTTCAAATTATTCATATCCGACTCTTTCTTTCAGAAATGCTAAAAAGGAACATGTTGAATTTGCTTTAAAAATTGAAGATGCTGTCTTGACAATTCAAGATTGTTTTCCCGATTTTTGTGTGCCAGATATTGAAATACCGAAATTTATTGAAAAAGATTTTTTTGATATTATTGATCATGTGGTTTCTTTTCTCGACAGGTTCAAGTTTTCTAATGTTGAAAGTTTGTTGGGCATGATGAAAATCATGATTCTTCCCATTCGTCCACCGGCCGATATTGATTATGATGCTTTTCTTGTGATCACGAAATCCAAAGGGGTCATCTGTTTGAATCCAAACAAGCCTCCTGTTCGGCAGCATTTTTCAATTCTTTATGAGCTGGCACATTTTATTTTTGATAGGGAAAAAGGGTTTGGTATTGATGTGTTGCCAAACAATTTATACAATGATCGTATTGAATATAAATTTCAGCCTGAATTTATTGCAAATAAATTTGCTCAATATTTTTTGGTTCCAGCCCATTGGGCCATAAAGGCATCTTACGCTTGGCCAATGTTTCATGCTGAAGAAGCTCAGAAGATTCTCAATGAAAGAAAAACGTCTCCCCAGGTTATGGTGAATGCTCTATGTGATCAACTTCGTCGCCTTCGTTCTGGGGCTGATTCTTCTTTTCTGCTGTATAGAGAAATTGGAGAGAAATTGAATTCTTGCGTATTGACAAGTGGTGATGCTTCATTTATTAAAACTGTTATCTCTCAACATGCACAAGAAATCAAAAAATGCTTGTTGAAAAATCAGGGTAAATATTCCAGTGAAATTTTTGCACAGATCATGTACGTTCTCCAGTTGGAGTGATTGAATCCATGGCTTATGTGATTCTTGATTCCAGTTTTATCAGTAGAATCCGGCGTATCGACAGAAAATGCAGTTTGATATCCTTGTTTGCTGATCCATATGGGGCATCGTGTGTCTATCATGTGCAGCAATATAAAGAGAATCCTTGTCATGAACAAAATGCCACCCCGGGCTGCATTGATTTGGAGTCCCTGATTGATGACGATGACGTTCTTGAGTTCTCGATGAATCATATAATTGATCTCTCTAAAATTTCAAGGGATCTTGTGGATATTAAAATAATTTTCTTTGCCAGTAAAGAAAGTGATGTCATCCTGTTGACCTGTGACGGCAATCTTTTAGAAGTCTGTCAACGTTTTTCCATAGGCCATTATTGTTTCAAGGCGGCTCTTGAACATTTGGATAAATATTATATTGGGGAAATATTCAATGGACAGGATTATGACACGGATTTGATGCATGATCCGAAGGGTGATGATCCATTTATGCATTACAAGCGAAATACGCGATGTGCGCCATGTCATGCAGGAAAAAATTGCATGATTGTATATAAATAAAGTTAGTCCTGTCATTTCGAAGGCGGGAACATTTAACAAATTAATATTTCAAACGGGTGGGTCTCGACTGGCAATTATTGAGACATCTTTGCCAGAAGGCCGGTCTGTCAGGGGATTGCTGCCAACAACATCCGGAAATTTCGGTTTATATGGCCGAAAAATTCAAGGAGTGAACAAAAAAAGAATATTTGCGTTTTTCCGGGAATACAGAAAACTGGGTTTTCTTGCAAGATCTTATAATTAATAGTATATATCATATGGATTCAAATATCTATGCGGGTAAATTTTGTCTGACATGGACTTTTCGTCCATCAACGAATGCCAAAAAAACAGGCAAATTATATTTTTTTAAGAATTGTATGGATTTTTTTGGGGAAAGAGTTCATCCTATCCGAAATGCATATAAGTTTCAAACAGGCTCCAATGAGGCTGGATGGTGGGTGAGATGGCGCAACGTGCATTTCTGAAACCACTTTCGCGGATCCTGCACGTACTCCTGGGTTTATTTATCCTGGTATCTGGCCTGGTGGGGATGATTGGTTGGCATGCCAGTCTGCCGCATCTTGTACAGGTCAGTCCGGCTCATGTGGCCATGCAGTACAATACAGCTTTGGCATTTTTCTTGACCGGAATCGGGATATCGGCTCTGAATTCACAGTGGTTCCAGATTGCGTACCTGTGTGGTGGAGCGGTAGCGTTATTGGGCGGTCTCTCTTTGGTGGAATATCTGGTCGGGCTGAATTTGGGTCTGGATCAGTTGTTCATGGTTCATCATATCACGATTTACACTTCCCATCCCGGACGCATGGCCCCCAATACGGCCGTCTGTTTTGTCTTGACAGGGATTGTTTTGGCAGGATGGAGGTATGCCATCCGGACCTCGACCTGGTATGTCATGGGTGTGTTGGGGGCGATTGCGACAGGAATTGCCTTGGCTGAGATTGTCAGCTATTCCTTGATGTTGGAAGCTGATTTCGGATGGTTTCATTTCACGAAAATGGCTCCACAAACCGCTGTTGGTTTTTTCGTCGCAGGCATGGGCGCATTGGCCTATGGCTGGCGTCAATCCGCAATTTTGTATGGATTCAGGTCAGCCTGGGGTCTGGCAACAACCGGGTTGATCGGGATGATGATCACCGTGATTTTGGGGGTTATTGTCAAAATATCTTTGGAAGAACATAACTTTGATGCTGGATCCTTTCTTCACCTGGTCGATGATTTGATCCTGATCCTGGGTATTTCCCTGACGATAACTTTAGTGGCATCGATGGCGTTCGCCCACGCTGCCAGGCAAAGGTTCATGGATCTGTCGGCTGCCCACCAACAGTTGCAGGAGGAGACCAACAGGCATTGCCAGACTGCCCGGGCTTTGCAGGAGACAGTTGCCCGGCTCCGGATCAGTGAAGCGAACTATGGCGATCTGTTTGAGAATGTTCACAGTGGAGTGGCGGTTTATTCAACGCCAGACATGGGGAATACGTTCATTTTTCAGGGGTATAATCGGGCTGCGGAACGGATGGACCAGATATCCAGAGACAGGGTGTTGGGACAGGACGTGACTGCGGTGTTTCCGGGTGTGGTCTACTTTGGTCTCCTGGAAGTTTTTCGTCGGGTCTGGCGCACGGGCATGCCGGAACACCATCCTTCCTCCTTGTATCGGGATCAGCGGCTCATGGCCTGGCGAGAAAACTATGTATGCCGCCTGGCCAGTGGAGTCATCGTTGCCGTGTATGAGGATGTCACGGAACGCAAGCAGTCGGAGCTGGCTTTGCAACAAGCCAAAGAGCAGGCCGAACAAGCCACCCGGGCCAAAAGTGACTTCCTGGCTGTCGTGAGCCATGAGATTCGCACACCCATGAATGTGATCCTGGGGATGTGCGAGGTCATGCTGGAGACGAATTTGAATCATGAACAACGTCACCATGTCGAAACCATGAATCGTTCAAGTACGGTATTGATGGGAATCATCAACGATATTCTGGATATCTCACGCATTGAAACGGGTCGTCTTGTCCTGGGCTGTGCGTCTTTTTCGCCGCGCCAGGTCGTGGAGGATATCGTTGAAATCTTGCAGGTGTCTGCCCGGGAAAAAGGCATTGTTTTGGATGACCATGTGGATTCAGAAATACCGGATGCCATCCTGGGCGACGATGTGCGTTTGCGACAGGTGATGACAAACCTGGTCGGCAATGCCATCAAGTTTACGCCGGTTGGCCGCATCGAAGTATGCCTGACGTTACAAAGCGAGGCACCGGAAGCGTTGTTGTTCCAGGTTGCTGACACCGGGATCGGCATTGCCCAGGAGCTGCAAGGGAAAATATTCGACCAGTTTGTCCAGGCCGATATGGGGATGACACGTCGTTTTGGGGGGGTTGGTTTGGGATTGTTTATTTGCCGGCGTTTGGTGGAACTGATGGGGGGGCGGTTGTGGTTGGAAAGCGAATTGGGACAGGGAAGCACTTTTTCTTTTACCTTGCCGGTTCGGAAAACAGATCCCTCCGGTCCGCTGGCCACGCTCCAGAATCCGATTGTCGGAGCGGACGCCCGGTCTCTGAACATTTTGTTGGTCGAAGACTCTCCGGACAATCAGATTCTGTTTCAAACCTATTTGAAGAAAAGTTCCCATCGGCTGGTGATTGTGAACAATGGTGTCGAGGGTGTTGCCCGTGTCAAGGAGGAGGCGTTCGACCTGGTTCTCATGGACCTGCAAATGCCCATCATGGACGGCTACACCGCAACGCGCCATATTCGCCAATGGGAACGGGAAGCTGAACGATCTCCCCTGATTATTCTGGCCTTGAGCGCCCACGCCTCATCAGGCAACAAACAGGAAAGTCTGGCTGCCGGTTGCGACGATCATCTGACAAAACCCATCAAAAAACAGGAGTTGCTGGAGGTGATTCGACGGATTGGGCAGAGTAGGCCGGTTTCTGAAGGCGTTCAGTAAATTGACATGCGCTGCCTGCAAAATGCTCAATATGTCAATCAGGTTTGATTTTCCAGCCCCATTGGGTCCGATCAACACATTCAGGGGCTGCAATTCCAGGGCTGCGGAATCCGGTCCGAAAGAGAGAAGATTCCGCATGCGAATCCGGCGCAGGAAACACCTGTCATTCATGTCAGGAGCGCCATGCCATTGGGGGGGAGGGAGAGGTGGACAATGGCGCGTCCGTGGCGTTCGCTGACGTTTTCATGGTTTGGCTGGGACTCGGCTGCTTGTTGGGGGTCACGCAAGGCTTCCGGGGACCAGTCGCTTCGGTAGAGATAACGCAACGTGCTGCCGGGGGGGTGCAGTCCGGCATCGATGGTGATTTCGGCTCCCCGAATCTGGTGGGTATGGGTATTGATGACCACGAGGACCTCCTGGTTGCGGAAAAGTCGGGACCAGGCCATGAGTTCACCGGCGTCATGGATGATGAATGGTCCGTGCAGGACCGAGGTTTCCCTGGGGAAAAACTGTCCGCGCCGCAAGGCCAGGCCCACACCATCGCCGCCCGTCCGCAAGCGTCCGATGAGTGCGGTTCGCAGATAGGTTGGATGGGTTGTATCGAAAAAGTGACACCCTTCGGTTTCAAACGGTCCAAAGGGTCCGCCGAACATGGCTTCGCGTTGAAAGCGGTCGGCCCCGTCGCGCCCGGAACCCAATCCTGGCACGCCGCTGCCGCCACTGAGCAGGGCCTGTTCGGCTCCAAAGTGCAGGGCAGGCAGGCAGGGAAGGGTCAGTAAAACCCCTTCTGCCTGGGCAAGACGTTGATAACGTTCTTCTCTGGATGCCGTTCCAGCCGAAATGTCAAGATCCCGGTGATCCAGAAACATGACTCGATACCGTCCCCCGCCGGCAACGCCGGAGGCGTGGGCCGGATTGTCGAACATGGCAAAAAAACGTTGGGGGTGCAGGTTGCCTGCGAGGAGTTCATCCAGATTTTCCACCAATTCACCGTGATCCAGGACGGCATCGGCCAGATCCTGGGTTTCTGCCATGCCATGCCAGGGGGCACCGGGTTGCTGTTTGCCTTCGCCGAGCAACAAAAACTCTTCCTTGCCCAGGGAACCGGCAAATTGGCGGATTTCCGCACAAAAGCGATGCGTCACTTCCGGGGGCAGGGGGCGCAGGGTGTCGATCCGGAAGCCATCGCAATCACTGCGCACGATCCAGTGACACCAAAGGCGGATCATGGCGGTCAGAATCTGTTCCTGGTGCAGGTCGAGTTCCTTGAGGTCGGCAAGATCGCCACGTTCCAGGGCGGGTTCGGTTGTTGCACGGTTGCCGCTCATCTCCATACAGCCGTTGCGGGTATACCAGGAGGGGTCTTGCAGCTCTTCCGGCCAGACGCCAGCGTCGGCATCCATGATTTTGGGCACGCACTCTCCTTGAGCATTCCGCCAACCGGCAAATTCATAACGGGTCTCTTTGAAGGGCATGCTGTCGCGACCCTGGCCGTGTTCATCCCGATAGAACCAGTTGTTGCCTGTATGGGTCAGAATGATATCCAGAATCAGATACATGCCCCGTTCGTGAACCGAGTCTGCCAAGACGCGCAAATCGGCGACGCTGCCAAAGCGCGGATCCACTTCGAGAAAATTTTGGATGCCGTAACCAAAATCTCCCAGGGTTTCACGACGTTGTTTCCAGATCGGTCCCAGCCAGAGGGTGGAAATACCCAGGTTTTGCAGATAATCAAGTTTGCTGCGAATGCCCGATAAGGTTCCACCGTTGCAGCGTCGGGCTGCGCCAATCCATGCGGCCCGATCCCGAATCCGGGCATGGGTGGGGTGGTGGCGGTCGAAAAGAGGCCGGTTGGCGGCATGTTCGCGACCGTCGCTGAAACGATCCGGAAGAAGAAAATAAAAGAATTGATCCCGCCAGTCGGAAGGACTGGAACTCATGGAACTGGTGGCTTCCAGGGAAAGATCGACCAATCGCCTGGGTTTTTTGGGATCCAGGATGCGCAAGGTGGGTGCTGACATGGTTGTATCCTGGGTCAAGGATGCAGCAGAACCTGTGTGAGTCGCAGCAGGTTGCGCGGGGGCATTCCGAGGTGTGGGGGCGGGGGGAGGAGGGGATGGCAAGGGTGAGAGCGGGGAGGGTGTCATGGCGACCGGTTGAGTTGGGGTCGGGGTTGGAACTGGTTGGGTCGCGACGGGTTGCACCGGTGCAATAGTCGGGGGCAATGTTTCCGCTTTGGGCAAGGTTGGTGTGGGGGTCCGGGTGGGAGCCGGAGCTGGGGTGACGGTCGCCTTGGGGGCAGGAACCGGCGTGGGGGTCCAGGTGGGAGCCGGAGCTGGGGCGACAGTTACCCTGGGGGTGGGTGCTGGCGCAGGGGTCCAAATGGGGACCGGAGTCGGGGCGACAGTCACCCTGGGAGTGGGTGCAGGGGTTGGGGTCCAGGTGGGAGCCGGAGTCGGGGCGACAGTCACCCTGGGAGTGGGTGCTGGGGTAGGGGTCCAAATGGGGACCGGAGTCGGGGCGACAGTCACCCTGGGAGTGGGTGCTGGGGTAGGGGTCCAAGTGGGGACCGGAGTTGGGGCGATTGTCACCTTGGGAGTGGGAGCTGGCGTGGGGGTCCAGGTGGGAGTCGGAGTCGGGGCGACAGTTACCTTGGGGGCAGGAGCCGGCGTGGCGACTACGGTCGGAATTGGCGTCGGCTTGACCGCATCCCTGGGTTCTGGTTGCGGATCGGACGGTAGCGTTTCTGATGTGTCATCCGCAGGATACTTCTGGGAAAGGGCCAGCAAGGTCAACATGACTGCCGGTGCCATCAGGAACTGCATCTGGAATTTCCAGAGATGGGGCAGAATCATCAAAAACCAGAAGGGAAACATATGCCATCCCCGCATTGATCAATGGGCTGTGGATTGTATCGACGCTCCTGCAACATTAATCCTTGTAGGCGACGTTGAAAAGTGAAAACCCAGGCCTGCGGATCTGTTGGGTCGTTGCTCAGGTGATTTTTTTACTGAAGTGAGGAGCAAGGTTTGCGAGTGTGGGGGATTAAATATAAAAATGCACCGATCAGGAAAGATTGGGTTGCGTATGGGGGAATTTTGGGTTAAGAAGCCAATCATCAGAACTTCACCATGTTCTGATATGTTAATAAATCCATTTATAACCGATCAATTTTTTTTCTGCCCACACACACGTCCAAAACCCACAACTCTCTCAAGGGGAGTCGCTGCATGAGTGTCAAAAACGATGCCCGAAAGATTGAACTGAATACACCCCTCCTGGATCAATTGGAGACGGGTGGCTGGCCCAGCTTTGTGACGGATTTGAAAGCTTATTCCAAGAAACGTCCCCAGGTTGGACAGCTCCTGAACCAGTTGAATGAGTCCTACGAGAACCGTTGGAATTACTGGATCGGCACGGTTCTGAACGTGCCCGGCTATGGCGGTGGCGTCATTGCCCGTCTTTCCCAGAAAGCGGACAAGTATCCTGACTTGGCACAGTTTCATACCGTGCGTGTCATTGAGCCGCCAGGCTGGGTTTACAACACGAAAAATCTGCGCCAGTTGGCGGATATTGCTGAGAAACACGGTGCCGGGATCATGCAGCTGCATGGCATGACGGGCGACGTTCTGCTGCTGGGCTTTGACAACGACCAGTCCATGTCGGTTGCCGAAGAGCTGATGGAGAATGGCTGGGACATCGGTGGTTCCGGTGGTGCCCTGCGGACCCTGCAATGCTGCGTCGGTCAGGCCCGTTGCGAAATGGCCTGCTACGACACGATGAAGGTCACCAAGCACCTGACCGATACCTTCATCCACTATCTGCATCGCCCTGAATTCGTCTACAAGTTCAAGTTCAAACTCTCCGGATGCCCGAATGACTGCTCGAATGCGATGATGCGCTCGGATATGCCGATCATTGGCACCTGGCGCGGCGAGATGCAGATCAATCAGGCCAAGGTGAAAGAGTTTGTGAAGGCCAAGGGCCGGGCCTATGTCATCGACAACGTCCTGACCCGCTGCCCCACCAAGTGCATTTCCCTGAAGGATGATGACTCCATTGTCGTCGAACATCAGGATTGCGTGCGCTGCATGCACTGCATCAACGTGATGCACAAGGCTCTGAAAGTGGGCAAGGACAAGGGGGTGACCATCTGCATCGGTGGCAAACGGACCCTGAAGATCGGCGATACGATTGCCACGATGATCGTCCCCTTCATGAAACTCGAATCCGACGAGGATTTGGGTAAACTGACCGAGTTTGTGGAACGTGTTTGGGAATTCTGGAATGACAACGGCATGGATCACGAGCGGGTGGGTGAATTCATCGCTCGGGTCGGCCTGGCGACCTTCCTGGATGGTATCGGGGTTGAACCGGATGTGCGTATGGTGAACCGGCCCCGGAGCAGTCCCTACATCAAGTTTGAAGAGCTGGCCCCGGCGCGTATCGGGGGCGAGCAGAACAAAATGCCACCTGTTTGGAACAAAGAGCCGGAAGGTGCCGAATCTGTCAGCCGGTAAGCCAATTTCCAGATCCAGCATGGAGTGATGACGGACATGAGCGAAACAAAGATGGCGCCCCGTGACCAGGGCGCACCTGATTATAAAGTGAACTTGCATCCGGTGATGTTGAAAAACTACGGCAAGTGGGATTATCACGAGCGGCTGCGCCCGGGCGTGCTTGTCCATGTGGCCGAAAGCGGCGACAAGATCTGGACCATCCGTGCCGGTTCTCCCCGGACCATGAGCGCGGACAAAGTGCGGGAAGTATGCGATATCGCTGATAAATATTGCAAGGGGTTCCTGCGTTTCACGACCCGTTCCAACGTGGAGTTTCTGGTGGACAACGAAGCGTCCATCGCGCCGTTGATCAAGGAAGTGGAAGAAAAATTGAAGTTCCCCGTTGGCGGGACGGGTCCCTCCGTCTCCAACGTGGCCCATACCCAGGGCTGGATGCATTGCAACCTGCCCGGCTCGGATGCTGCCGGTTCGGTGAAAGCCCTGCTGGACGAGCTGATCGACGACTTCAAAAACGAGCGGTTGCCCAACCGGGTCCACATCTCTTCTTCCTGCTGTCAGATCAACTGCTCCAGTCATGCCGACATTTCCGTGATCGTCCAGCACCACCATCCACCAAGAATCAACCACAGCAACATGCAGATTTGCGAACTGCCCAAGGTGGTCGCAATCTGCCCGGTGGCCGCCATCCGTCCGGCGGTGGTCAACGGCCATGACTCCGTGGAAGTGGTGAAGGAAAAGTGCATGTATTGCGGGGCCTGCCATGGCCAGTGCCCGAGCATGGAAATCCGCGACTCGGAAACCGATACCCTGTCCATCTGGGTGGGTGGCAAGACCTCTCATGCCAGAACCCCCCCGACCTTGATGAAACTCGCTGTTTGGGGTCTGCCCAACAATCCGCCCCGCTGGCCGGAAGTGGGCCAGGCCGTGCGGACCATTCTGGATGCCTATCGGAAGGGCGGCAAACCCTACGAGCGCATCGGCGAGTGGATCGAGCGGATTGGCTGGCAACGGTTCTTTGAGGTGACTGGTTTCCCCTTCACCCGTTACCACATCGAGGACAACTCCGATGCCCTCCTGACGTTCAACCGGTCCGCCATGGTCCGGATCTGAGCGGTTTAAATCGTCACCAGGTGAAGAGGAACCGCACTCATGATCCAAACCAGCATTTTGCAGGAAGGACTCTCCAGAGACCAGGTCAACAGCCTCTTGAAGCCCTTCACTGGCGAAGAGGTGGTGGTCCGCAACGGGACAAGCTGGAAATGTCCCACCTATGTCCAACGCCAGCCCCCGTGCCGGCACGAATGCCCCTCCAGTGAGGATATCCGGGGCTATCTGACCGTCATTGCCCAGGCCGAAATGTTCAAGAAGTCCACGGATGCCGCCCTGGACGAAGCCTGGTATATCCTGACAGACAAAAATCCCATGCCGGCCACCCATGGTCGCATCTGCCCGCATCCCTGCGAATCGGGCTGCAATCGGCAGCACAAGGAAGATGGCTCGGTGGCCATCAACAACATGGAACGCTTTATCGGCGACCATGGTCTGCGGCGCAAGCTCAAGCTGAAAAAGCTCACGGACGAGCAAACCCGTCGGAAAGTTGCCGTAATCGGTGCCGGACCGACCGGTCTCTCCTGCGCCTATCAGTTGGCCCGGCGCGGCCATGCCGTCACCATTTTCGAGGCATTCGAAAAGACCGGCGGCATGCTGCGGTATGGTATTCCACGCTACCGCCTGCCGGATGATGTCCTTGATGCCGAGGTCCAGAACATTCTCGACCTGGGCGTCGAACTGAAACTCAATACCCGCATCGGCAAGGATATTTCCTTCGAACAGATCCGCAAGGATTACGATGCGGTCTACCTGGGGATCGGTGCCCATAAAGGCAGCAACCTGGGTGTCGCCGGCGAAGAAGGGGCCGCCAATGTGTTCACCGGTGCCTCCTTCCTGAACCGGGTCAATACCGGTGCCAAGGTGGAAGTGGGCAGCCGGGTGGTGGTCATCGGTGGTGGCGACAGCGCCGTCGATGCCGCCCGCGTCTCCCTGCGCTTGCAGGCTGAACTGGAAAAAGCCCAGGACAGCGGTGATGAAAAAGCCATGCTGGCCGCAGAAAATGCCTACGATGAGGAAGTTCACAAGGAAGAAGGAACCCACATGACGGCCAAGATTGCCGTCGATTCAGCACGGGCCTCCCTGCGGGTTTCCAAGTACTCCGAAGTGACCATCCTCTATCGGCGTACCAAGAACGAGATGCCGGCCATTGCCAAGGACGTTCTGGAAGCCGAACACGAAGGGATCAAGTTTGAATTCCTGGCTGCACCAAAAGCTCTCGTGCGGGAAGGTGGCCGGGTCACCGCCATCGTCTGCCAACGCATGCAGTTGGGCAAACCCGACAAATCCGGTCGGCGCAGCCCGGAGCCTATCCCCGGAGATGAATTCACCCTGCCCGTGGATACCGTCATTGTTGGTATCGGTCAGGTTCCGGAACTGGTGGGCGATCTCTCGACATTTGCCAACAAATGGGGTTGGGTCACCGCCTCCACCTCCATGCAGACCGAACAACAAGGTGTCTTCGCCGGGGGCGATGTCCTGGGACTGGGCATTTCAACCCGTTCGGTCGGTCAGGGTCGTATTGCAGCGCAGGCCATCGATGCCTTCCTGCTCTCCAAACACTACTCCCCGCCAGCCAAAGGCAGACCGGTTCGTCATACCGACATGCGGTTGACCTACTACAAGGACATGCCTCGCAACGAGGAGAGCCAAATCCCGACCGAAGAGGCGACCAAAGGTTTCAAGGAAATTTTTGAAACCATCACCACGGAACAGGCCTTGACCGAAGCCAAACGCTGCATGAGCTGCGGCATGTGCTTTGTTTGTAACCAGTGCCGCGTCTTCTGCCCCCGTGAGGCCGTTTCACGTGACCTGAAACGTCCGCATGGACAGGTGATGCACACCGACTATACACGTTGCAATGGCTGCCATGTCTGCCATATGGCGTGTCCCTGCGGTTACATTCAAATGGGTATGGGATTCTAACCCATTGAACCTGGTAGATGAATGATGATGGGTCCCGTGTCGGAGAGGATGGTATGCTTCTGACCGGGACCCTTCTTCGTTATGCTGTGGCCAGCCAACATGGTCTTGGTCTTTCCGCTGGGGCCGTCTATGGCCCGGCAAAAGGCCAGGAGAGTGGTCGAAGATGTTTTTTTGATATAGTTTTGTTTATAATCAATATGTTACGCATAACAGAAAAATAGATACTTCCCATAGGTACCCGATTTGTTATCTTGTTAGTGGCTCGCAACCGCCTCATCGTCCCACTTGGAGTCCGAACATGACATCGTCCGAAGAAAACAGAAATATCTTTGACTTCCTGGACCACGCCACACACATGGAAGGGGATCGTCTGGTTGGGGAGTTTCAGGGTTTGCGTCTGTTCAGCCATTTTCAATCGGTTTTCAGCCTTGCCCACCAGCGGCAGGTTGGGGTCGAGGCCATTTTCAGTGGTATCGATCCCGGCAAGCCGGATGAAGGACCACTGACATCGTTCAACGTCTTTTCAAGAGTCCCCCCGGAAGCCGTGATCCAGATGGATCAACTCCGGCAATTCCAGCATTTCAAAAATTTCCAGGCTGCCAACATGAAAGACCGTTGGCTCTTCATCAACCTCCACCCGAAGATTCTGTTGAGCCAGGGAGGCCAGGATATCGAATTTCTGGGTAGCGCCCTGGAGCGGGCCGGCCTGAAACCCCACCAGGTTGTGGTGGCCCTGCGCGAACATGCGGAAGTCGGCAGCGACAAGATTGTCCACACCATGGAAGGCCTGCGCAAACTGGGTACATTGATCGCCTTCGACGATTACAGCTCCGGTATTGCCAACCTCGACCGGCTCTGGACCTTGCGCCCGGATATCGTCAAGCTGAAACGCTCCTTCGTCGAAAATGCCATGCAGCATCCCCAGGCCATGCGCATGTTGAACAAGCTGGTCTCCTTGATTCATGCTTCGGGCTGTCTGGTGTTGCTGGAAAAAATCGAATCCGTCGAAGAGGCTATCGTCGCCATGGAAACCAGCGCGGATTTTGTGCAGGGGCACTTTTTCGGCGGTGCGCACCCGCGTCCCATGCGCAAGGATGTCCGCTTCAGCAGCGGTTTCTTTGCCGACCTGGTGGAAAAGCACGAACGCAGCCTCTCACGGCAAACACGTTCCCTGAAAAACGACCTCTCCGACCTGACCAATGATTTCATGGATTGCGCCTGGGGTGTCGGTGATGGTCAAAGCATCGAAGATGCCGGCCAAGCCATCCTGCAACGGCGGCGGACCGAGCGGCTCTATTTGCTCAATGAACACGGTGTCCAGGTCGGCCCGCATATCTACGGCCATCACCAATCCGCCCACAATGATCCCCGCCATCTGCCTCTGGAAGATTCGGTGGGTTCCACCTGGACACGGCGCTCCATCTTCACCGATGCCATCCGGCATCCCTCCATCGTCCAATCTTCCGCGCCGTTCCGCTCCATCTCCAGTTTGAATACCTCCATTACGTTGTCTGTTTCGGTGCGTGTTGGAGGCAAGCTGCATGTCCTTTGCTGCGACGTGCGTTGGGATGAGGGTGTGGTAGAGGGAAGCTGAGCTGAAATGGGTTAGAAAGGCGCTGTTCTGGTCTCTTTGGACAATGCCATGAAGGGTTGACGTGATTGTGGGGCGGATTCCGTATGAATCCGCCCCACTTTGTTGGTTATCCGTTTTTAAATCCCCCTCTCCAGGAAACTCTGATCCAATGACCAGGGGGGGACGTGTCACCGTGATGCCGACGAAGCAAGATTGATGAGCTGAAGCGATGCGGATCGTTGTCGAAACAACAGATCACGGATCGGGTGTTTTATTTGGGTCTGGCGTTCGAGGTGCAGGGATTAATTACTTAAATTATTCATGCAGGCAGAAACAGGGCATGTTGCCATGCTGAAGTACAATCAAATCACAGTTTACGGAACCGGCAATATATAAAACTCTGTCTTTTTTTATTGGGTGTGATATGGGTTTCAGGGATTGACTCCAAAAGCTCGAAATTGGGGCCAAGTTCCTGGAGAAGGGATTCCGGGGTATAGCGGACAATATCCAATTTGCTGCACTGGCTTGGTCCATCCATGGCAAAGGTGGCGATGATCACATGGCCATGGGGTTTGAGGTGTTTTTCAAGGCTGGCCACATAGGCACGGCGTTGCTCGGGTTCTGTGAAAAAATGAAAGACAGCCCGGTCATGCCAGAGGTCAAAGGCAATCCGGCTCTCGAACCGGGTGACATCGGCATCGATCCAGATGATTTCCCCCTCCCGACCCAGGAGGCGTAGCCGGGCATTTTCCAGGGCCATGGAAGAAATATCGAGGACAGTCAGGTTTTGATAGCCGGCGGTCAGGAGATGATCCACCAGGGTGGAGGCTCCGCCACCGACATCGATGATGGCACCGTTCTCCTTCAAGGAAGTATTTTCGATCAAGGTCAGGGAAGTCAGGGGAATTTTTTGGTACCAACTGGTTTCGGTGACCTTTTTTTTGTTATAGACCTCTTCCCAGTGCGCTTTTTGATCCATGGGCCTGTTCCTGTTCCTCGTGGTGATGGCATGCGGTTCCAAACATCCGCGCATCATAGGCGCTTTTTTTTATTTTTACCTCAATTTTCATGTCGGGATCAGCAAAATTTCATCCGCCATCCTTTTCTTTCAGGGTTCGCCAGCGAATGGTCATGATGTTTCCCTTGACTTCCCAGGCGAGCATTTTGTTGAAAAACTGCATGCCCAGCAGGGCTGTGCGCATGGGCGAGCCATTGACACTGGCTGCAACCCCCTGCATGTGCAGGTCTCCCAGTCTGAGATCGTTCAAAACCACGGCAGCGACCCGGACATTGCCATTGGCTGTGGCAAAAGTCTGATTGAAGATCAAATCTTCCTGGCGAAAACCAAGCTTGCGGGCTGTTCGGGGCGGAAGAACAATGCCGCTGGCCCCGGTGTCTACCAGAAAGCTGACCGGTTGCCGATTGATCAAGGCCTCGACATAAAAATGGCCGTTGGCGGCTCGATAGAAAGTCATGGAGCCGGGTTGTTCCTCGTACCCAAACCGGGGTACCAGACTGGCCATGACCTGGTCCAACACATGGAGCATTTCCTTTTTGAAAGCGAAACCGGCCACGAGGCTCGCTATGATGACCCACCATACGACACCCTGCTGGATACCACTTATCAATCGCTTGACGGAATGCGAGGCGAGCAACCAACTGATGATCAGGGACAGGAGGAGGGGGGAACCGAGGGTTTCCGGCAGGTCTGGCCCGGAAAGCGGGCCTACGAAACGTTCGTGCAGAAACAGGACGATGGCAGAGAAAAATCCGAGAAGCAACAAAAACCGGGTCCAGGACCATTCCGTATTGTCGGTGGCTTCCCGGGAATTTTTGCGCCGATGTCGGGCTCGTTTCAGGCAACAAGGCCGATCTTTGTGCGGCTCTGTTTCGGGCTTGGACCTGGCTTGGGTCCCGATTGCATTGTCCGATCCGACTTCCATGGCTTCTCCGGCCCCGTTGCAGATGGATTTGTCCCTTGTACGCAGCAGCAATAACGACGGATATGGAAGCGAGTATGGATTTTTCCTGTTTGGGCGGCAAGCAGATTTTCGTTTATCCCGCAGTTACCCGTTTCCGGCCCTGCTGCCTGCTTTTGCAAAGCAGACTGTCCACCCGGCGGAAAGGTACCCGGATCGTTGTCGATGTGGACCATGGTTGCACCCAGTGATACCGTGACGGGCAGCAGAATTTTTTCATGTGTTTTTTCCTTGACATCCTTGCTCCGCTGTTATCCAGGCCCATGAATCGTGTATCCGCGAAAGCCTGTTGCCGGACAAAAAATACCAGTCCAGGATTTGGGGGAGCTGTACAGGATGCCATCCCAATGCGGCACAATCATGACTTCATCATTTGCATTTTCTTGCTTTTTCCATGAAAGAAAAAAATTCATAAAAATTTTGATATCCTTCAATGGCACGTTGCAATCGACAATATTGTCCGGAAACATATCCGAAGGTGTTGCCATCGGTATTCGTGCTACTGCAAAATTGTTGTGTATAATTTTCATAAGATTTTTTTGCTTGGGCAATCTGTTTTTTTTGATGCTCGCACAAGTCAGCGTTTTTGTTAACCATGTTCGTATAGAGTAAATTGTATTTATCATTGACAAGCTTGGCTTGTGTTTGAAAGCAATCACCAACCGCTGCCCCTCCGACACTGTCCATATTGCATAAAAGACGATAATATTTCATGACATCATGAACATTAAAATAAACATTTTCGTTGGCTTCTTTAGCAATCGCATCTCCATAAATATGCATCGCTGCGCAAAGCACCAGGATGATTTTAATTTTCCTGTTCATATGATCTAAACCCGCGACCTGGAGACCCCTCCACAATGCCCAAAACCAGGTTGGACGAGCCAAACGGAAGGGACATTTCCGGAATCCATATGGAGTCTTTCATTATTGTTGCTTGTTATCGTTCCCTTGCAGGTGGAGTTGACAAATTACCGCGAATCAATTTGTCATTACCTTCCAGAATTTTTCCGCCTGCAAAAAATGCCTTCCATGAATCGTTCAGGATGCCGTTATTGTACGTGATCATGCTTTCGTAAACAAACTCATGCCCTTCATTCGTGATTCCAGTTCCCCGACAGGTGATCTTGTCGCCGTTGATGACGCCTTTTGCGGACCATGTGGATATATGATCCTTTCCCTGAAAAATGATGTAACCGTTCAATTCCTTGATCAGGGTCACATTCGTATCACCCCCGATCCAGACACCATCAAACTTCAATTCACTGGACTGTCTTTGGCCAATTCCGGCGGACGCCTGGTCCGGGTTGCCCACAAAAAACGACAAGAACACCAAAAAAAAGATAGTATGTACTTTGCACATAAAAAACTCCAATAATAGATGGCATCCGTATTGAACCTTGCCAATCATCACTGAAGCAGACCCTGTCGTCAAGAAAATTTTGAAGTACGGATAGTATTACAAAATTTTTTACAGAACAACCACTCCCGCCATCCCCCTTTCGCCAGGGGAAAATAGAGACCGAGCCGGATAGGTCTGTCATCCAGGGCGTGCATGAGGCTGGCATAGGTTTCCATGTGTTCTTGATAGCGAATTTGTTCGTTGTCCAGAAATCCCTCCAGGTCGCCGCCGGCATGGTGACCGGTTTTGAAATCGATGATCCACCGTGTGTTGTCCGCATCGATGAAGGTTCTGTCCAGCACGACCCGCCGGATACGCCCATGAAGATGACCGGTCAGGGCCAATTCGGATTGGGGGTTGCCATGGCGTGGATCGAGAATCCATTGACCGCGGGGGTCGGCGAGGGTGGAGGTCAGAGCCATGGCAACCTGTCGGATGGCCGGGGAGAGGGCGGGCGAAGCGACGCCGAGCCGGGTCAATTGGGCGGCAAAATGGTGTTCCAGGGCAGCGATCCTTGGCACATTCCAGGCCTGGGTGCCTTCCCGGGCCATGACTTGCAGCCAATGGTGGACCACGATACCCACACAGCGCACGGTCTCCCCGGCCCAGATGAAAACCAGGGAATCCTCGGCACTCCGGGAAATTTCCGGGACAGGAGAGAATAAACCCGGCGGCGGAGAAGGCGGCTGCCAACCCGCCGGAAACCGTCGCAACTCCGGGAGCATTCCGGGTGGATCCGGATTGGCCGGCGGCTCGGCAGGAGAGGAGGAAGTTGCCGGCAGATCGGGTTCGGAAGTCGCGGGTGTGGCTTCGGCAAAATCGGCCTGCACCGCAGGCCACAACAGGTGTAGAAAAGACCCGTGCGCGGCCCCGGCAACCTCGGCCTGGCCAAACAAATGCAACGACCGTCGTGCCCGGGTCACGGCCACATACAGGAGTCGGGCGGTTTCGAGGCGCTCTTTTTCGCGGTCGATACTGGCCAGAAAGGCGTAGATGGGATCCGGGTCGGCCTGGTCGGAGCGTTTCAGGGGGGCCAGCAACAACGCTTCGGCATCCGGAACGGCAGGGCGTTCCATCCAGAGCAACAAGCGGCTGGATGCTCCCCGCGATTTGCGACCCAGACCAGGCAGGATGACGGTGCCAAATTCCAACCCTTTGGCCTTGTGAATGGTCATCACCTGGACCAGGGCATCGGCGTGGACCGGGGCCGCAAACAGTTTTTCCAGACCTCGATCGAGGTGCCGAAAATCGGTCAGATCACCGCCTTGTTCCAGGGATTCGAGCAGATCAAGAAAAACCAGGGCATCTTCCATCTCTTCCGGCCCTTTCAGGGTGGCAGGCCCCCCCAGGGCATACCAGGTCGTTTCAACCCAGCGCCGCAACACCCCGGCACCATGATGCCAGCCCATCCGCCGTCGCAACTGCCAGGCCCGGGTCAAGACCGTGCCAACCCGTTCCAGGCGGGATCGGCTGGCCGGGTTCAGTTGGCTGGTTCGGATCGGATCGTGCAGGCACTCCCAGAGTGTCGTGTTGTTGGGCGTGGTGGTGGCTTCGCCAGTCAGGATCAACAGCTCCGTCAGGGTCAGGCCACACCAGGGGGCACGCAACAAGGCCAGCCAATGCACCCGGTCGGCAGGGTGCAACAGGGCACGGGTCAGGGCAAACAAATCCTGCACCACGGGCGTCCCGGCCAAGGCGGCGATTTCCACGGCCTGAAAGGGAATGCCGCTCCGGCGCAGGGCGGGAACAATATCTCCCAGATGGTTGCGGGAGCGCACCAGGATGGCAATTTTTTCTTCCGGAGAATGGTGCAGGGCATCTTGCACCGTTGCCACCACCTGCCCGGCCTCGGTTTCCGGTGCAGCCGGGATTTGGGGGTGGCTGGCCACGGGGGTTGGATTTCGGGCCGGATGAAAGGGATGGGCGGCGACAAACGGGGTTTCGCCGGTCAGGGGGTTGCTGCGGTTGGGCATCAGTTCCTTGAAGAGCGTGTTGACCCAGGCCACCAGGCCACCATCGGAACGAAAATTGACCGATAAATTTCTGGATTGCAGGGAGACCGATCCCAAACCCCGCTGTTGGACCTGGTAAAACAATCCCACCTCTGCCTCCCGGAAGCGGTAGATGGATTGCATCGGATCGCCGACCAGAAACAGGGTACGACCATCATCCGGCTGCCAGCCGGCGGTCAGGTGTTCCAGGAGCTGAAACTGCCCCCGGGAAGTATCCTGAAATTCGTCCACCAGGAGGTGACGAATTTGATGATCGAGGCGCAAGGCCAGATCGGTTGGATTGTCGTCCCTGCCCAATGCCCGGACCGCAGCCATGGCCACTTCGGTAAAATCCACCACCCCCCGTTCGGCAAACAGCACCCGCAAGGCCGCCGCAGCCATGGGCAACAGTTGTTCCAATGCCTGGAGAATTTCCCACTGTTCGGCGCTGTAGACCGGATCCGGCAAGAGGTGAACCGCATGCAACCGATTGTCCAGATTCGGAATGGCGGCCAGGGTTTCCCGTGTTGCCATGAATTGGGATTTCATGGTTCGGAACCGCTTTTTTTCTTGCGGAGAGCGCCCGGTACTTTCGGGGGGAAAGCCGTTGCGGCGATCCACTTTGGCACGCCAGGTACCTTCCCTGGTCAACAGCAGGGTTGCGATGCCGCGCCACAGGGAAAGATCCTCCGGTCTTGGTTCCGGCAATGCGATACCTGTTGCCTGCCAGGCAACAAGGGGAGAATCGTGTTGTTCGGGTGGCAGGTTGTTGGCGGCGAAATGGAGCAGCTCCGGCAGGGAATCCCGCACCGGCGGTGGCCACGCTGTTGCCATGTGCTGCAACTGTTCCCGGACCAAAGCCGCCAGGGCAAATTCAAGATTTTGCCGGCTCAGACGCCCGCCTGCCAAAAAACGCAACCATTGGTCACGTCGTGCCAGCAGGTCGGCCAGCAGGGTTTCGACCCGCCCGGGATTGTTGTCCAGGTGGTCCAGAAGGCGGGCGACGGCGGGTGACCAGCGGTTGCCCTCTTCCAACTGGGCCAGGACATCCCGGGCGGCCTGACGAAACAAGGCATCCGGTTCCTGGGTATATCCGGGTGGGACGCCGAGGCCGGAAGAGACAGGCATCTGCCGGGCAATGGCCGCACACAGGCTGTCGATGGTCAGAACCCTTAGACGGGCCGGGTGTTGCACCAGGTGCCATTGGTGCTGGTGATCCTGAGCCAATACCTGACGGGCCAACTCCCAGGTTCGGCGTTGATAATCATCTTCAGGAGGAGAGGGATCACCTCCCTGGACCAATGCCTCCAGGAGGCGATCCCGCATTTCTGCGGCGGCTTTGCGGGTGAAAGTGATGGCCACCACCGTTTCCGGTTGTTCCACACCCGCCAGCAGCCGCAAAAAACGCTGGGTCAGAATGCCGGTCTTGCCCGATCCGGCAGGAGCCTGAACGATGAAGGATCGGGATGGATCCAAAACCTCTGCGCGAACATCGGCATCCTGCAACATGGTATTATAACCACTCCACCTTGCCATCTTCGAGGTGATACAGCGCCCCGACAATCTTGAGTTTGCCTGCGTGAACCAGATGGCTCAATTCTTCGCTGTTTTTGGACAGGTCGGTTATGGATTGCCGGACATTTTCCTTGATTGCTTCCAGGATCAGGGCATCGCCGGTCAGGCCTTTGGCTTTGGCCCGTTCTGCTGCCGGGATGATATTGTCCACCAGTTTGGGAATGCTTCCGCCAACCTTGTCCCCCTTGACCACGGCGGAAACGGCACCACATTTGGTATGCCCCATGACCACCACCAGGGAAGTTCCCAGGTGTCCTGCACCATATTCCGTGGTGCCGATTTCGTCCGTATCGGCCACATTGCCGGCCACACGGATTACAAACAGATCGCCGATACCCCGGTCAAACAGATGTTCCACCGGCACACGAGAATCCGAACAGGAAATGGTGGTGGCAAAAGGGTGTTGGCCGCCACTGACTGTTTCGGCCATGCGTTTGGCACTCAGATTGGGACGCGCCGACTTGCCTTCGACAAAGCGGGCATTGCCTTCTTTAAGCCATGTCAGGGCCTGGTCTGGAGAGACTCCGGCTGGTGCCTCACTGGCACTCGAAAAGCGCGCCATCAGCAAAGAAGCGATGCCGGCGGTCAGACCGGCCAAAACATAACGACGACTTACCTCGTGATTACACATGCTTTCATTCCCCTGATCGTTCAAAATGAGCATTCAAATCTTTTTCCAGTGCCACTCTACACGATTTCATCTCCCATTTGAATCAACATTGACCAGCTTGGCGCTGTCATGAACCGTTTCAAGGCAATATTTTCCCGGCCAGCGGCAAATATTGCCGGAACGAGGCTTGAATAACGGACGCAAATCCGTCCATGTTATTGTATTGTATTTATTTTATTTTTGGCACGAATATTTCGTTTTCGATCTGGTGAGTTTTTCAACCAGCGCAATGCATGAATAAATGAAATTGATTCAATCCGGGATCTCCGCCATCAACCGGCAGGTGCCATGCGGAAATTTCAGCGAAGGGGTGGCGGCGAACGGTGGCAATCAACCTGGACAGGGTTTCTGTTGCGGCAGTTTCTTCCGAAGACAATCAGAAGATTCGGGAGGGAAAGAGGTCGGGTCGGGTGTGGTTTCCCCGGCGTCGATCCGGCGCGGAGGACGCAACTGGTGGCGGATCGTCCATCTGGCCCCGTTCTTCCGTTCTGGTAGCCATTTCCGAAACGGGACGCCTGGTTGCAGAGACGGCACGACATGTCGGTGCCGCCGTTAAGGATCTCGTGCGGCAGCATCGGATACGGAGTGGATATTCATATGGTCCCGACGGCGACATGCGCCAGGCGCATGCCACCATGCGCAATACGGTATCCACGCAGAACAAACCGGCACAAGCCGGGCAGGGGTCACCAACTGCCTCGATCTGGCCCTTGTCTGCCAGTCGGGTGACACTCTCCGAAACCTCACGCCTGGCCGCCGGCGTGATTGCCAACCTGGATGCCACCCCGGAAGAACAGAATGATTTTCTCGCCCAAATCCGGGCAGCCGACCGACAGGGGCGTTTTTCGGGCACGGTCCTGGCCGGAGCCAGGCGTCTTGTGCAGACTTTTCTGGCCCCGGAGGTGTCCTGATAAGGAAGGTTGCGAAACCCGGTGGTACTCGACATTGACTTGATTGCCTGATATGATGTAAATGTATTCCGGCACGGCGACATTGCCATGGAAGGAAAAATATTTGCTCTCCATGGAGGCTTTTTTTCCAGAACCCAGTTTGTTCTGATGTGAGGAACCGAGGAAAGGGGAACCTCGAATGGCAAGGGCATTGCGTCCATAAACGACGGGTTCGGGGCTTTTTTTGTAAGACATGCCGTAAATATTCAGGTGTGTTTCATTTTTGTTGACACATTCTGTTCAGTCCAGGATCATCCAGCCTTTGGTTTCCATGGTGAGTGTCGGTCAGGAGAAAATTGATGTGCATCTGCGCAGCCTTGGGCAGAAACCTGGAGTTTCTCAGATGACAGAACATTGTCTTAAACCTTTTGGCAAAATTTGTTCTGTTAAAGATGCTATGGACATTATTTTTAATGATTCGAGTAGCGTTAAACAGCAGATATCCGACTCTGACTCTAACAGAACTGTGTGCAGCTCTTCTAGTAATGATCCTGATTGTTTCGGTAAGGAAAATCGGCATCATGTTCCGCCTGAAATTTGGTTTAGAGGCCAAACAAATAAGGATTGGGGTCTTGTTCCTGCAGTGTTCAGGAATGTTGGTTTGAAAAGGTATAACGAACAAAGATTATTTTATCAGTTTCAGAATGAGAATCCGTCGTATGCCGAAAATCACGTCTCAGCATTTGATTGGCTGTGCTTAATGCAACACTATAATTTGCCTACACGACTTCTTGATTGGACTGAGAACATATTGATAGCGTTATTTTTCTCTGTGTATGACCCTTTTTACGGAAACTTTGATCGCAACGATGAACACGATGGCAGTATTTTTAGGATTAGGGCTAGCGAATTAAACTCTAAAACCCGCGCCAATCAGATAAAAAAAGCGGGGATTTGTGGCTCAAATAGTGTCGATGTGATAATAAGAAGCCACATGGCTTTCAGTAGAAATATTAGAGATTTATATTTTCAGATGAAAAAGAGCGGCGTCTTTCTTAATGTTTGTGACGTCTTAGGTTTCGATGGTCAAAGTAATGTGGACGGATTTGGGTCACGCATTTCAGATCAATTTGAAAAACCTGTTGCAGTGTTTCCAAGAAGAATAAATTTAAGGATGACTCCCCAGGCGAGTGTGTTTACAATCTTTGGAGGTGTCAAGAATACTGTCAAAGATGAAAATCTGATTGATAGAAAATTTAATGATCTATATTGTTCAGAATTTAACAATATACTTGAAAAATACATTATTCCTAGTAAGAGCAAAAGGGATATACGAGATCAACTGAGAAAAATTGGCGTCCATATTGGCACAGTTTTTCCAGAACTCGAACATAGGGCAAGAGCTATTTCGCAGGATTGCTTGGTTTGAATATATATTGAGCAATATTTAATATTCTATAACCGGATCACGTAATTACCGATTTTTTTGTTTGAAGCTGTGATTTTTTTCAGCCATAGAAAATTATTTGAAAAATACGGTTAATTATCTGCAATTGTCAAAAATTGGAACGACGATCTCATGGAATCACCACTGTTGAAAGAGCCTCAGCATCAATCACGTGAAAACAGCGAATTTGTTTCCGCAATATCGGAGTATTGGTTCCATAGCCCGGGTTCGGTAATTGCAAAACTGCAGAATTTCCCAAAATTCGTCAGCCGTGAAGATATTACGAAATTTCTGGCACGAAGTGAAATTTATCTTAAGCAACTCTCCATTCAAGGATCCATTGTTGACCTGGGCATCTACCGGGGTGGCAGCCTTATGACTTGGCATCATTTGAATTCCATTTATGAGCCGGTTAACTACACACGAGAGATCATCGGGTTTGACACTTTTCAGGGCATACCAGAACTCTCTACTGAAGATTTACAGTCCGACTCGGTTAGCGCTCATATAATGGAACGTGGATTTGCACCAGAAGATGGAATGCGGGAGGATATCGAAAGGGCCATTGAGATTCATGACAAAACCCGCTGGCTTTCCCATATCAAAAAAACTCGGATCATTCCTGGTGATATCACCAAGACACTGCCAGCATACATCGAAAAAAACCCTTATTTGATGGTCTCGTTGCTGAATATTGATGTGGACATCTTTAAACCGACGAAATCGGCACTGGAACTCCTCTTACCGCGCATGCCGAAGGGAGCCGTCATCCTGTTCGATGAGATAGGCAATAAACTCTTTCCCGGGGAGACTGCAGCCCTTAACGAGGTCATTGGCATAGCAAATTTAAAAATTGAGCGGCTTGTCTACGCCCCGGCGATTTCCTACACCATTATCTCCTGAACTGTTTATTATCTCCTCAAGCGACCATACATGATGACTCGATCTACATCCTCCATTCACGTCGGTTTGCTGGGATTGGAGGCAACGGGGGTAACCGACAGGAGTGTTGCCCTGGATATCGCACACGCGATTTGCCTCGAAGCAGGGTTCAACATTGCGTTCCATTTGGACCTCGCTTTCGATGATGGTGCAAAAGTGTGGAACGCAGTTTCGCGGACGGCAATGTTGGATGCCATTCTCATCTGTCTCAGACCTACGGCCGCTTTGTTGCTGGGTAATCTACAGGAAGCACTAAATTCCCGTTTGACCGCCGGTCTTTCTGATCCATTGGTGGCCTTTGGCGGTCCTACAGTTCTCTGTGCCTACCATGAGATCGCGCAGAATTTTTCCAAGGCGTTCGTCTGGTCAGGGACGGTGGAAGAGGGATTTCCTCATTTTCTAAAGGTGTTATACAAACGGTTCTCCCATGCAATGGTTACGGACGAATCCAGGAGGTCCATGAGAACCGTTACAAAACACTTTGCAATGCCGGTCCAACACTCCACTGAACGATGTGTACGATATGGTGGAAGCATCTGGATCGAAGCCAGTCGGGGATGTCACCAGAAGTGCAATTTTTGCATCATGTCAAACGATCAAGCCTTATCAAAATGGATCCCCAGACCGTTGGAAGACCTGTTCGACGAAATCGCGACGATCAAAGATCAATTCGGCGTAGGGTATTTCAGTTTTTCCGATCTTTCAGCATTTGAAACCAGGGAATACACACAAGCGTTTCTCGACGAATACCGACGCAGAAACATGACATTCTCTTTTCGTTGCGATATGCGCTTGGCAACGGTAAGAAACCTGGGAAACAAGCTTCTTGAACTCCGGGATGCCGGGCTCAGTTCTGTATACGTCGGGATTGAAACTTTGGTTCCAGAATTTCAACTTGTTTATGGAAAACAGTACCCCGGAAAAGAGGCCATTGACCATCTCCTCTCCATCGATATTTTGGTATCCGCCGGCATCATTATGCTGGATCCACTCTACTCACCTGAAGATTTTCGCTGCCAAGTCGAAGGCGTTCTCCGAGAGAATTTACTTCCTTTAATCGCTACCCCTTTCAAAACTACTAGAGTACAAAAAGGTACCAGGTATGAAATATTGGCAAGAAATCATGGGATACTTGGGGATTTGTTGCCAAATCTCTGTGATTATTCTTATCGGTGCCTGGATCAAAAAATGGAAATCGTCCGCCAGATCATGGAGTTTTTTCATCAAACGACCAAACATATCTATTATAATCCCTATATTGAAGGACAGATCCGCCAAGCCCGACTTAATGATAACTTTGTGGCCCGTCTGCACGGCATTTCGGTGAGATACAAGGAAATCCAAATGAAGTTGCTCCATCATTTGGCCAGGATTGTTACCGAAAATTCCAGTATGGACGGCATTCTGAAAAAATCACTGGATGCTGCCGACATGTTTGCCAAGGAACGTAAGGAGGTATTTGCTGTAACAGCCAAAAATTACGAGCAGTTATTGGTAGATGGGATTCCCTATTATCGACTGGATCTTGAGCGATTCATTTCCCTTTATCAGGAGGTTCCCATGTTTGATGCGGACCGGGTCAGGGTTGCCCAGTGATGTTTGAAAACACCCAATGTGTCATCGTAGGTGCAGGTTTCTTTGGTGCGGTCATGGCCGAACGTATTGCCAATGATGCAGAAGAACGGGTTGTTATTCTGGAACGCCGCCATCACGTCGGAGGTAACTCTGCATCCGTAATAGACCCAGAGACCAGGATTGAAATCCACTGCCATGGAAGCCACATTTTTCATACCAGTAATGAATCTGTTTGGCACTATATCACTCAGTTCACTGGATTTAATAATTACCGCCACAAGGTTCTGGCAACACACGCTGGCAAAGTGTACCCGATACCAATAAACCTTTCTACAATCAATCGGTTCTACGGTCGTAACTTTACTTCGGAAGAGGCGAGAATGTTCCTTGATGGTGAAATCGACCGGGCATTAAGGTCTGGAGGGTGTTCGGGTTTTGAAATGGCTTTCCTATCCAAAACCGGTCGGCCATTGTACGAAGCTTTCATCAAAGGCTATACTACCAAGCAATGGGGTGAAGGTATTGATAAGTTACCAATCGCCATTGCCCAGAGAATTCCGGTGCGATGTAACCATGATGGCAGCTATTTCGATGATAGGTGGCAGGGAATTCCCGTAAATGGATATGCCGCTTTGTTTGACCGTTTGCTTCAAAGCGAACGGATTGATTTATATCTCGGTGTCGATTTTTTTAACGTTCAAAGATACATCCCAAAAAAATGTCTCATTATCTACAGCGGGGCCTTGGATCGGTTTTTTGGATACAAATATGGCCGCCTGGGCTGGCGATCTCTGAAGTTTTCTTTTGAAACTGTTGCGAACAATAATGTACAGGATACGGCGGTGATGAACTATCCCGATATTGACGTACCCTACACGCGCATTCACGAGTTTCGTCACTTGCATGCCGAGCGGAGTTACGCTTCCAGGTGTTCCATCATCTGTCGTGAATATCCGATGGAGTACGGAACTGAGGACGAACCCTATTATCCAATACGATCCAAGGAAGATATTGAAAAACTCTCCAAATATGCAGCAGAACCGGCTGAAAATCATATTTTTGGTGGCAGGCTTGGAAGTTATGCCTATTTGAATATGGACCAGGTCATTGAGCAAGCGTTGTCGCTCTACGAAAGGAAAGTCAAACCCCGGTTACTGTCACGTAGGAAACCGAGATTGCATGGAATTTTTATAAAGAGAGGGATGGACCCGGGTAGTCACAAACTGGTGGCGGAATAGGATGGACAATGATCCCAGGCAGTTGCTTTTTTAAACGGGAAGAAATCATTGGCGGGCCAGAAATTTCTTTCGGTTCTTGGCTTCTATTGTTCTCAAGCGGGTTTTTTCTCCTGACATGTAGATGGTCGAGATGCTAACGCTATGACGCAAAAACGCATTCTGTTGGTCTTCGGAAAATATCCCAGGGTTGGCCATGTCAAAACGAGACTGGCACCTGCCATCGGTTTCCCTGCCGCACAGCAGTTATACAAGGCTTTTCTGTCAGACGCGGCTTGCCGCTTCATTCCACCCCGGGAAGGCCATTGTTATGACGTAAAATGGGTCTATTCACCAAAAGACAGCGACTTTCCTCAAATGATCAGGTCTATGCATAGTCTTTGTGGTTTTGAAGAAAAAAAGATCGACGCATCTTTGGATTCCATCTTATTCTCCGGTCACGACATAGATGATATCGGCGAAATGCAGATCAATCAGCTTAAATGGGCTCGGAATTCCGGTTACGAATCTGTTATTATCATTGGTACCGATTCGCCTCATCATAGCAAGGATACCATCAGCAAGGCATTCGAACGGTTGGAAGACAACGACGTTGTCATCGGACCATCAACGGATGGTGGATATTATTTGTTAGGCCTGAGAAACATTTGGGACATCATCGACGGCATCGACATGTCTTCCAGACATGTCATCAATAATCTGGTGGCTCGGGCAAACGCCGCAAACAGGAGGGTTGGTTATGTTGAAACAATCACTGACATTGATGATTGGGACGATCTGCAAGTACTGATCAAAAAAATCTCTCCGAGTCATGGTGAACCATGCCGCAATACATGGAAAACGCTTAAAAAACTTGGCTTGGCGGAATGAAAAAGGGTAGTGCCTTCGTTTGGTTGATTTCGCTCAAACAGCCATACCAAACTCAAACCGGTTGATAAAAAGGCCGATTACAATGTCATGCATAAGAATCGACCTGGAAAAGCAAATGGTCCTGCGTGCCAGTCTC
>JADGCO010000049.1:0-2928 GCA_015228935.1 Magnetococcales bacterium
AAGGGCACAGCCCTTCCTCCTGGACCTCCATCCCAGTTTTTCAAACGTTTTTCAATGGGGGGTCTGAACAGTTACTTTATTTTTTCATATTTTTCAAAATGGGTCTGATTCAGGTTACCGATTCAACAAATTCCTGGATCGTGTGACAAATCCATCATGCGAAAGGGGGGGGGCCGTGTGCAACTTCACCCGTTTTTTGCGGATCATATTTCCGATGATTTTTTTCTCCAGAGGAAGCTGCGCCCAGTGGCTTGTGTTGCCGTTCTTGCTGGTACCCACTGCCGGAAAAGCGGCTGACAGGACGCATCTGGACAGCCATAAACAAATGGAAGCTCTTCTCGAAGTCGGTTTTGAGGAGTTGGCCAATATTCGCCTGACCACAGCGGCGCGCAAAGAGCAAAGGCTGGTCGATACACCGTCAGCAGTCTACGTGATCACCCAGGAAGAGATCCGCCGCTCGGGCATGAACAGCCTCCCGGAATTGCTGCGCCTGGTACCCGGCATGAATGTCGCCCGCATCAACGGCAACAACTGGGCCATTTCCGCCCGCGGTTTCAACGAACAGTTTTCCAATAAACTGCTCGTTCTCCAGGATGGCCGCACCCTCTACACACCTTTATTTGCCGGGGTCAACTGGGACGTTCAGGACACCCTGCTGGAAGATGTTGAACGGATCGAGGTGATTCGCGGTCCGGGAGGCACCTTGTGGGGTGCCAATGCCGTCAATGGCATTGTCAATATCATCACCAAACAGGCCGCCGATACAACAGGATGGCTGGTCACCGGCGGCAGTGGCAACCAGGAAAAAGTTCAGGCCGGCCTGCGTTTTGGCGGCGCAGTTGGGGATAAAGCCAATTTTCGCTTTTATGCCAAGGGGTTTGATCAAGATGATCTGAAAACCAGACAGGGCACTCCTGCCGGTGACGGCTGGCATGCCGGCCAAGGCGGCTTTCGCCTGGATTGGCAACCTGGTGGAAAAGATCGTCTGACACTGCAAGGCGACCTCTACAATGTGCAGGAAGAGATGAACAACACCCACAACGGCGGCGGCAACCTGCTCCTGCATTGGAGCCGGACTCTGGATCAAAATTCCCGTGTTGATCTCCAGGTTTATCACGATCGGACCGTGCGGATGGATTTTGAAGAACGTGACATCAGCGATATCGATATTCAGCATCGGTTCCGCCTGCCGACCAATCAGGAAATTGTCTGGGGTATGGGATATCGTCTCTCCGCAGACACCATGCAAAACAACCCGGTGGTGGGCTGGAATCATCTGGCCACAAATGATGAAACCTACAACCTGTTCCTTCAGGATGAAATTTCCCTGTTGAACAAACGCCTCGCGTTGACCATCGGTTCCAAGTTCGAACACAACGATTACACTGGATGGGAGCTGCAACCCAATGCCAGGGTGTTATGGCAGGTTGCGGACGATCATGTTCTGTGGGCAGCCGTTTCCCGCGCCATTCGTTCCCCCTCACGCGCCGATACCGATCTCACCCTCAATATTATTACGGGTCCGGCATCCCGAATTCTCGTGAATGGCAATCCCGGCATCCAATCGGAGGAGCTGCTGGCCTACGAGGTTGGTTACCGAACTCAGTTTATATCCAAAGTGTATCTGGACTTGGCGCTCTTCTACAATCAGTATGACAAACTGATTACCAATGAAAAAAGCGTTGCAATGGCCGGAGGATTTCTCACGATCAATCAATCCTTTGCCAACAAGGGATCCGGCAGTACGCATGGCATCGAAACCTCCGTGGAATGGCGGGCAGCGGATACCTGGAAACTGCGTGCGAGTCATGCCTGGTTGCATGTGAATCTGAATTTGAACAACGGCAGTACAGACACTACCCTGGCTGGCAAGGAGGGCAATGTTCCCGGACAGCAACTCCAGATTCGCTCTGCCTGGAGCATGACGCCCGCCATTGAATTCGATACGGCCTTGTTCCATGTCTCCAGACTGGCTGCGCTCGACATTCCCGCCTATGTCCGGGCCGATGCCCGCCTGGGCTGGCAACCACAAAAAAATCTCCAAATCAGTCTGGTTGCCCAAAACCTGCTCGACGATCAACATCCGGAATTTACGGGAACAAGCGTGTCCAACAGCGAAATTGCCCGCACGTTTTTCCTCAAGGCAGCCTGGAATTATTGAAAAAACATGGTGTTTCTGCGCACAAAATACACCACAATCCTGCTGACAATTCTGCTATGGTTTCCGGGTATGTCGGCAGGACCTGGTGTGGCCCATGCCGATCATTCCGTCTCGGAACTCCAGGTCGAGGTGGCCTATCTCTATAATTTCACCAAATTTGTCACTTATCCGGATACAGCCTTCAAGGACAAGAGGGATGTATTCAGTATTTGCATATTGGGTGACGACCCGTTCGCTGATTTGATCAAGGTTCTTGAAAAGAAAAATGTGCGGGAAAAAAGAATCAATATTGAATTGCATGCCAATCATGTAAATACATCCGGGTGCCATATATTGTTCATTTCCAAATCTGAAATCGAAAAATTGCCGGAAATTATTTCCGACCTGCGCAACAAACCTGTATTGATTGTCGGTGATACACCCGGATTTTGCAGTCAGGGAGGCATGATCAACTTCATCCGGGTGGAAAACACCCTGCGTTTTGAGGTCAATATCCAGGCGGCGGGACGGGCCGGGTTGAGAATCAGTTCGGCCATGTTACAGGTGGCAAAAATAGTTGAATAGACAGGATGGTCTTTGTCATGAAATTTACAAAATACTCCATTCGGAAAAAAATTATTTTGATTACGACTCTGATCGGTGGAGTTGCCGCGTTCGTGGCAAGCCTGTCCATGGTGATTTCAGAGTATTATCAAGAAAAACAATCTATTGTAGAAGAAACCACCGTACAGATGCACCTGATTTCCCTGAGCTGCCGTGCGGCCTTA
>JADGCO010000049.1:3025-25610 GCA_015228935.1 Magnetococcales bacterium
TGTAGAAGAAACCACCGTACAGATGCACCTGATTTCCCTGAGCTGCCGTGCGGCCTTAATGTTCAACGATCCCAAAACAGCCCAGGGTATTCTAAATGCCTTGGAAGCCTCTTCATCCATTTCAGCCGCCGCATTGTTCACTGAGAAGGGTAATCTTTTTGCATCCTACACCCGTTCCGGTCATGACGGTATACACATCAAGCATGAGAATATAAGTTCACTGCCAAGCCCTTCTTTTAACAATAGCGAATTGATTCTTCACGAAAAAATTGTTTTTGACAAAGATGTGGTTGGTGAGATTATCATCCATGCAGAACTTGACAGTTTAAACGAAGATCTTGTCAGGGATTCCATCATCTCAATTTCTGTATTATTAATAATGCTCATGTTTACGATTATTATTTCTGCAAAATTTACCAGAATAATCACAAAACCAATCGAAATGTTAAGAGAAGCTGCCATTAAAATGGGTGAGTCAAGATTTGAGGGGTCGGTCAACATCGATTCCGGAGATGAAATCGGAGAGTTGGCAGCCGCCTTCAACAAAATGTCCCGAGATCTCGGCGAACAAAGAAAATCCCTGGAACTGGCCACCCAGGCCAAATCGGAATTTCTCGCCAACATGAGCCATGAAATTCGGACACCTATGAACGCCGTGGTCGGCCTGACCAATTTGGCTTTGCAAACCGATGAGCTGACTCCGAAAATCCACAATTATCTGGTCAAGATCAGCAGCGCGGCCCGCTCTTTGTTGCGTATCATCAACGATATCCTCGATTTTAGCAAAATCGAGGCCGGCAGGCTGGACCTGGAAGAAACACCTTTTCTGCTGCGGGATGTGTTCGACCATATTGCAGATCTCTTTCGTGCCAGGGTCAGTGAAAAAAATATTGAATTGATTCTTAGCCTCACGGAAGAGTGCCACTACGAGTTGATCGGTGATCCCCTGCGTCTGGAACAGATTCTCCTGAACCTGGTCAGCAATGCCGTCAAGTTTACCGATCAGGGAGAGATCGAGGTCAAGGTCAGGGCAGTCCGGAAATCATCGGCACACATTGGACTGGAATTTTCGGTACGTGATACCGGTACCGGTATGACCCCGGAACAGGCAGCCAAAATCTTCACCCCATTCACCCAGGCAGACAGCTCCACAACCCGCAAATATGGAGGCACCGGTCTGGGTCTGTCGATTTCCATGCGTCTTGTGGCCATGATGCAAGGGAAAATCCGGCTGGAGTCAAGGTTGGAACAGGGAAGCACTTTTTACTTTACCGCCACTTTCAAATGCCATTCGAAAACAAAAACAAATGACCTGGTGCCACCCTCAGGAATGCAATGGCTACGAGTCCTGGTCGTCGATGACAATGCCACATCGCGCCATTTTCTGGCTGACATATTGACCATGTTTGGGTTCCATGCCCTCGGGGTCACCTCCGGGTCGGAAGCACTCCTGGCCATGCACCAGGGAATTGCAACCGGAACCCCCTGGCAACTGGTCCTGGTGGATTGGCTCATGCCAGAGATGGACGGCATCACCACCCTGCGCCATATCATCCGTGCTTACGGTCCTGAAGTGCGTCCCAGAATGATTCTCATGATCCCCTTCAATCGGGAAAACGAAGCCAAAGCCTCCCTGCAAGATACAAACGTGGCTTTTTTGACCAAGCCAGCCAATTGTTCACTTCTGTTCGATACCATCATGGAACTTTTCGGTCAGGATGTCGCCAAGGTCTTCAATAAAGGTTCCATTGTATTGGACAAGACCGAGATTTTCGAGAAAATCAGTGGGGCACGCATATTACTTGTGGAAGACAATGCCATTAACCGACAAGTGGCTGAAGAAATTTTATCGAACATGGAACTCGTAGTGGAAAATGCCGAAAATGGTTTGGTGGCCTTGGATAAACTTCAAACAGCAACCTTCGATGCCATATTAATGGATATTCAAATGCCGGTCATGGATGGCTACCAGGCAACACAAAAAATTCGTGACAATCCCAAATTTCGGGGGTTGCCCATCATTGCCATGACGGCCCACGCCATGGCTGGTGACCGGGAACGATGTCTGGCAGCAGGTATGAACGATCATGTCGCCAAACCCATTGATCAAAAAATTCTCTCTGCAACCCTGGTCAATTGGATTCGCCCGCGACCGGGGCTTGGTCAGGCGGCTGCTGTTGTACCCGCCCGGCAACCAGAGTCGGAGTCCAGAGGAACGTTCGATGTACTGCCGGAGAGTCTGCCGGGCATCGACCTGCCGGCGGCCTTGTCCCGCATCGGTGGCAACAACAGACTATTGCGCAAGCTGCTGTATGAATTTCAAAATGATTTTTCCCTGACAGCAACCCAAATTGAGACATTATTGCAGGATCCACAGGAGAAAAACATTCACGCTGCCGGGCGGCTCATTCACGCCATCAAGGGCATGGCCGGCAATCTCGCTGCCATGGAACTATTTGCAGCGTCCCGCACTCTGGAAAAGTCAGTCAAGGAGAAACTTACGACTGCCTGGCCTGCACAGATCAAGGTATTCACAAGTGCCCTGGACCAGGTCATGGATGGCATCAGCACCCTGCAAACAGATCCTGATCTTATTGATTATAAATACAAAAAATACACCGATCATTCAGAAACCATCGATGCTGAAGTAAAACTCATACCAATATTAAAGGACCTTAACCAGTTTATTCTAAAAAAAGATATCAAAGCACTTGATATGATTGATGAAATTCAAAAAAACATGACCGGATTATCGCTGCCGGTGCGTGATAAATTGTGCAAGATTGGAACGTTTCTGGATCAATTCGATTTCACAAAAGCCGAAACAACCCTGACTGAATTGAAGAAAAACCTGGCCCGGGATCTTGAAAACATCCAAGGTGACCAACGCTCCTGAATCAAAACGCATTCTGATTTTGATAATATTTCAGACAATATGAAAATTTTCGCCAAAGCTGTCCATTTCATGACAGATACGTTGACCAGTTGCCGAAAAATATTTGCGCCTGTTCAAAACTGTCTGGAGTGCCAAAATCAATGAAAGGATAGGCACCCACCATCGCCGCCAGAGAGCCGGATGGCAGTGAATTCAAGATATTTTGCTCCAATGATGCACCGGTATGGCCGGCAATATGGCGCAGCATGCTCGGTTCCATGAGAATAAGACCGGCATAGATGGTCCCAGGGCCATGATGGTTCGGGTCTTTTTCCAGAAAACGCCGGATCCGGTGGTCGGTGCCGATATCCACGGATCCATAACGGCTGACATCCGGCACCCGGGTGCAAAGCAAAGTCGCCATCATTCCCATGGTCAGATGCGCTGCATGAAATTGACAAAGATCCGCCCCAACAAAAGTATCGCCATTAATAAGTAGAATGCGGCGGTCTTGCAACAGGGGCATGGCAAAACGCAGGGCACCCGCCGTACCCAATGGTTGGGGTTCAATGACCGAGAACAGCTCAAGGGAATCCGTCGGAGGATGGCAGGCCAGATAATCCTGAATGGCCACCGCACGATGACCCAGACACAGCACCAGACGTTGGGCACCGAAAACCGTCACCCACTCCAGGAGATAGTCCAGAAAAGGACGACCGGCCAACGGTGCCAACAATTTTGGCGTCTGGTGCAGAATGCCCTGGACACGGGTTCCCAAACCACCCGCCAGAACCGCCACCGTGACATCTTTCAGACAATGACTGTCTTGCACTGGTTTTCTTCTGATGTTGTCATGTGTTCCGAATGGCAGCCGACATGTTTTCAGACATTGGTATAGCGGGTATTGCGCAAAATGGTATACCCTTTGATCAATTCCTGAATGCCCACATCCAGAGAAAAGGCCGGCATGAATCCAGTTGCCTCGATTTTAGCATTGGAAACAATGTAATCCCGTTTGTCAGGATCCTCGCCAATCGGTGCTTCCATGAAAACAAAATTGGGCAGGTGTTTCTGGATGCGCACACACAGTTCGTGTTTGGACAGGTTGGCGTCGGAAAGACCGACATTGTAAACCTGTCCTTTCAGGGTCTGGAAGTTGTCCAGGCCATGCAGGAAGACCCGGGTCACATCCCGTACATGAATGTAATTGCGTTTGAAATGCGACTCGAACAACACCAGGGCACGATCATGCACGGCCCGATAGACAAAATCATTGACGAGCAGGTCGATCCGCATGCGGGGCGACATGCCGAACACCGTGGCCAACCGGAAGCTGATGGCGTTGGGATGTTCCATCATGACCTCTTCGGCCTCCACCTTGACGCGCCCATACAGGGAGATGGGACGCAGGGGAGACTGTTCATCACAATGCTTGCCGGCCTCGCCGATACCGTAGCCGGAGTTGCTGACCGGCATCAGCACCCGTTGTTGCAGGCTCAGCAGGTTGCACAACATGATGATGGCATCGCGATTGATGGAGACAGTTCCAACCTCGTCCCGGGAGCAGAGCGGGGCACCCACCAGGGCCGCCAGTGGAATCACCACATCCGCTTTTTTGACCAGCTCGGCCATGAGGCGCTTGTCGCGGCAATCCCCACGCACCACGTTGAAATCGGGATGGATACAGACACGCGACAAGGAGTTTTGCTGAAAAATGAAACTGTCCAGAACCGTTACCTTGTGACCGGCGGCCAACAGTTCCGGAACCAGGATGGAACCCAGATAACCGGCACCGCCCGTCACCAGAATGGAATATTTTTCGGTCATGATTGGCTTCTCCCAAAAAATGTCTGAAAGACTGGGATGGAGGTCCAGGAGGAAGCGGCTCTGCCCTTCCTCCTGGCGGGGTTTGGGGCAGCGCCCCAATAAAAATCATTACTTATACAACATGCTATCCCGCTCGGAGAGAATGGGATTGGCTGTGGGCCAATAGATGCCAAACCGGGGATCATCCCAACGATAGGTAAATTGACCGGGTCGGTCATAGTAGGTCGATTGCTTGTACTGGAAAATGGAAAACTCACTCAAAACGAGATGCGCGGTGCCATGCATGGGCGGAATCAACACCTGGAGCCGATTGACACTCGACAACGTGAACGAGACCCACTGCCCGAAATGGGCCGAGGCGGGATCACAATCCACCACCACCAGATAAAAACGACCATGGGGGCAGGAGATCAGTTTCCAGGTGACGGCATCGCCATGAATGCCCCGCAAGACATGTTGATGGGATGAGGAGAGATCATCCTGGACAAAATCCACCGTGATTCCGGCTTGATGATAGGCCTCGCGGTTGTAGGTCTCCACATAATGGCCCCGGAAATCTTCAAAGACGGTCAGCGGATGAATCAACAAAACCCCGGGAAGTTTGGTTTTTTCCACACGCAACGATGACGACATCCACGCCTCCTCACTCTCCAATGTCAATCCATGTCCCTGGTCGGATCATGCGTCCAACCGATCAGAGGCTACCCATTAACCCTCGGATAAAAAAATTGGAAAGAAAGATTTTATTGGGGCTCCGCCCCAAACCCCGCCAAGAGGAAGGGCAGAGCCGCTTCCTCCTGGACCTCCATCCCAGTTTTTCATTCGTTTTTTTTGAAATCAACAAGTTATTAGACAGCCTCTCAGATAATCGCCATGGCCGGTTCACCCATGGTCCAGACAATGGGCGACCCGATTCTACGACAGGTCTGACCGTTGATAGCCGGATCATCCCGGTGCCAGACAAAGGGCGACCCGGTCCATGATGGTCTGGGCATCACACCCGTTCAATTGATAAAGATACTCCCGGCTGCCAAATTTTGACATGTATTCATCACGAAAACCGAAAGAGGTGATGCTTTGGGGACCACCATGGCGCTGGCAGAGGGTTCGTATCAAGGCATCCACCCCTCCCTTGTCGATGAAGCCCTCTTCCATGGTGATCACATGGTGGCAGGCAGAGAGTGCCTGGACCAGCCGCTGTTCAAGGAGGGGCTTCAACAGAAACAAATCGATGACGCCGACCTGACCGGGAGGAAATCGGGCGGCAATCTCCAGCGCAATCCGGGTCATATGACCGGTGGCAACGAGGCAAACCCGCTCCCCGGGCAGCAATTCACAAAATCCCTCCCGGGCCGGCAAGGGACGCTCTTTGGTATAGATGGCCGGAAAAGCCTTGCCATCCAGGCGGATGTATTTGGGGCTGGGAACTTCGAGGGCATAGGTCAGAAAATCGGCGGCCCCCTGCCAGTCGCAGGGCGAAAACAGGTGCAGGTTGGGCAGGGCACGCATGACGGTCAAATCTTCGAGACAGTGATGCGTCGGTCCGGAAACGTCATAACTGACGCCCCCACCCACCCCGATCAGGTTGACATTGAGCGAACGATGCTGGGCCATCAAGGCCAGGTCGATGCGAATCTGCTCATAAGCGCGCAAAAAAAACGGGGCTATGGCATAGGCAAACACCTTGAACCCCTCCAGGGCCAGACCTGTCGCCACATTGACCATGTTTTGTTCGGCAATGCCCACGTTGATGAACCGGTCGGCAAAGTCGGCCCGGACATGATCCAGGATCGGGGCACCCATGTCCGCCGACAGAAAAAAGATGCGCTCATCCGTTCGCATCCGGTGATAGATGCCTTCAATCAGGGAATCCCGCATGGTTTTGACTGGCGTGGTGGTCATGACAGCGCCTCCAGAATGCGGTCCACTTCCTCTGTCTTGAAAACCCGGACGTGGCACAAGGGATCCTGTTCCAGTTCCGGAACACCACGACCTTTGACCGTTGCCGCAACCAGTGCCCAGGGTCGGGTGCGCGGCTGACCGGTCATTTCCCGCAGACGATCCCGAATGGCCCCCACATCATGTCCATCGACGACCTCGACCTGCCAGCCGAACATGCGCAGTTTGTCCGGAAAGGGTGCCAGACCCAGAATCTCTGCCTGGCGACCCAGCATGGAGATCTGATTATCATCGATGATCATGCACAGATTGCCCAGACGGTGAAAACCGGCAAACATGACCGCTTCCCAGATGGCTCCGGAGTTCATTTCGCCATCGCCGGTCAGGACAAAAACGTGGCGATCCGAACCCAGTTTGCGCAAGGCCAGAGCCATGCCGCTCCCGACACCCAGGCCGTGTCCCAGGGAACCGTTGGTCGTCTCGATTCCGGGCACAATCGCCTCGGGAATCACCCCGAGAATCGATTCCGGCTTGGCGATTAGCTCCAACTCGGTATGGGGAATGAAGCCCCGGTCGGCAAGAACCGGATAAAACGAAATGCAACCATGACCCTTGCTCAAAATCACCCGGTCCCGTTCCGGCCAATCGGGTCGGTTTGGATCATGCCGCACCACCCCTCCATAATAGAGGGCGCAGAGAATTTCCACACAGGAGAGGGAGGAAGCGAGACGGGTTCCCGGAGCCAGTTTGTGCAGACGCACGGTTTCCCGTCGTATCCAGCGGGCTTTGTCGATCAGGTCGGTCAGGGAGTCATTCATGGGTGTTCCACCAATCTGCCAAAAAATCATTCATGGGTGTTCCAGCAATTGGCGGCGCAAGGGAATGGCCGTGACACGGTGCAGATGCTCGACCGTTTCCTGGCCAAACTTTTGCCGCACCAGTTCCAGGTAGGGAGGATGCGTAAAGTAGGTCTGGAACGCCTTGTCCCGAAACGCCAGAATTTCCGCCGCAGTCAGATGCGCATTGGCCAGGGGACGGGTTTCGTAGGCATGTTGCGAATAGTGATGCCACCGTTCCGGCAATGCCAGTTTTTTTTCCACGGCCAACGCATAGAGATGCGATCCGGGATAGGCCATGGCCGAATACAAATTGGCAAATTCGGTGTTCAATTCCAAGGCCAGATCGAGTGTGGCCTGCATCCGGGCCGGGGTGTCCTCGGGCAGACCGAACAGATAGTTGCCCAGGACATGGATACCGGCATTCTGGACACGGCGGACGGTCTTGATAATCTCCTGATCCGTAAGACTCTTGTCAGCACCATCCCGCACATGCTCGCTGGCACTTTCAATGCCGAGACAGAGCCAGCGGAATCCCGCCTGCCGCAACAGATCGAGCAGTTCATCATAAACCGTATCCACCCGCGCATAGGCCCATATGTTCAGATCGTAGCCCCGCTCGATGAGTCGCTCGCAAATACCCCGCACGTGGCGTTTGTTGAGGACAAACATTTCGTCCACAAACTTGATGTTTCTGACTCCATGCTGTTCCACCAGAAAGCCAATCTCCCGCACCACGGTCTCTGGACTCCACATACGGTAGGAGGGTTTGCCGAATGGGGCGTTGATGCAGCAGAAATTGCAGTGAAAAGGGCACCCCAGAGAGGTGAACAGGGAAGCATAGGGCTTGCGGTTCTGGATATCGCCAAAACAGTGCCAATTGTGGGCACGATAATTTTGCATGGGCAGCAAATCCCAGGCAACTCCAGGCATTTCCATGTCCAGATTTTGCAACAGGGGAGCCTGGGTACGAGGTGGAATGATCTGTTTGCCAGACCGCCACCAAAGGCTGGGAACCGTCGAAAAATCGTCCAGGCCGTTCTGAAGAACCTGCAAGGTGTCGCGCAGGGTAACCGGCCCCTCCCCGGAGCAGACAAAATCAATACTCTCTTCCCGCATGGTCCGTTCCGGCAGGGCCGCCGGGTGGGTACCGGTCATCAGAATCCGTGCCTGGGGTGACGCCTCTTTGATCAGGCGGGCGATGGTCCCTGCCGAGGTCATATTTTGGGTGGAGGCCGAAGGCTGATAGCCATAAACCGGCAGCACGATCAGGGTCGCACGAAACTCCTCGACCGCCGCCCGCGCTGCTGTAGCTGCCGATACCTCCAAAGCCGGGGTGTCGTAGATGGCCACCCGAAAACCCAGGCGGCGTAAATAATTGGCCAACAAGCCGGCCATGACCGGTGGCTCTATGGCACTGATCTGATCGCCAAGGCCTTGATAGATCTGTTTCCGGTCGCCAGGATTGATCAACAGGACATCTACTTGTTCCGGCATGGTTTGTTTACCCGTCCCCCTTGAATTCGATTTTACAAAAAAACGTAAACCTCTACATTCAATTTAATAAATTTATCACATTTTGTATCACAAAATCAGTTCGTTTCCAGCATAAGCGTTAAATATTATGAAATTTCAATATGGTATTGATAAAGATAATTTTTTATTAATCATCCTAAAAAGCACCAGCTTGTAAGAGTATATCACAAATACATAAATAACATGACCAAAAACGTAGCTTGATAAGCATTTTAATCAACAATAAAACGACATCAAGATACATGGCAAGGAGTATTTTATTGCAAAGCGAGATGATATCTCACTGCTTTGGCGGAAATCAACCGATCAAGGTGTGAATCTGAGTCACCCTTGGCCAGGGATCGGATCCTTGCTCATTATCATCCAAAGGGATACCTTGGGCTGTGGTGGCAATCAAGATCATCTGTGATCAATTTTCAGGCTGGAGCATCATGGTCATGAGCTTGCACGAAGGAGCGCATTCCTCTTTGGAAAATCGGCTGTTTTTGTCGGTGGTCTTTTCGCTGCGCAACGAAGAGGATGTATTGCACGAACTTTTTTCCAGACTTTACAATACCTTGGACTCTCTGGACTTACGCTATGAGCTGATTTTTGTCAATGATGATTCCACGGATCGCACCCTGGAAATTTTGCGCGAACATGCGGCTCGGGATGAACGGGTCAAGGTGATCAACACCTCGCGTCGTTTTGGGGTGATTCGTTGTTTTTTGGCTGGATTTCGCTATGCGCGGGGCGATGCCCTGGTTTACATGGATGCCGATCTGCAAGATCCACCGGAATTGATTCGTACCCTGGTGGAAAAGTGGCGCGAAGGAGCCGATGTCGTCCACACCACGCGCACCAAACGCCATGGCGAACATCCGGTAAAAATGTGGCTGACCCGCAAAGCCTACCAGATCATCAACTTTGTCGCCGATATCGAGATTCCTGTCAATACGGGCAATTTCAAGCTGCTGAGTCGGCGCGTCGTGGAACAGATTCTGGCCATCGATGAACAGGATCCATTCCTGCGTGGTCTGGTGATCTGGGTCGGTTTCAAGCAGGTTTATGTCCAGTACGAACGACAGGCCCGCCACTCGGGTACGACCCACTACCCTCTGTTGCGCAGCGCCAACCCGACACGTTCCTTCGTGACAGGTGTCATCTCTTTTTCATCGGCACCGCTCTATTTTGCCCTGGTCATGGGATTGCTGGTCTCCGTGGGGTCTTTTTTCTATCTGATTTTTGTGATCGTCACCCGCATGATGTTTGGATGGCATCAACCCGGTTGGCCAGCCATCATGGTGACCATGCTGTTTCTGGGTGGTACGATCCTTTTTACCATCGGTGTTCTGGGGCTGTATGTGGGAAAGATATACAATCATATCAAGGGTCGGCCTCTGGTCGTCATTGAAAGTACCGTGAACGTTGAACATCCCGTTCACCTGGAACCGCGTTCGAGAATGTGATGGGCAGGATCCGTCATCCTGGACAGGTCGTGTGGCCATGAAAGGCGACCTTTCGCCAGAGGCAGGGGAGGAAGCGACGCCAGCATGTTCGCCAAAGTCTGAAAAAGAGGGATCGGCTCAGAACTGGTCGCCTGTGATTGGTGAGAAGCCAATCTCGGTAGTTTTGAAACGACATCCTCTGTATGAAAATAGTCGTTTTCATGTCCGGGCAGACAGCATTCGCGATGCCCAGGGGCGGGAAGTACCTGATTTTCTAGTGGTGGCCCCCAAGGCCAGGGGACGGGAGGGTGTCTCTGGTTGTGTGGTCCTGCCCGTGCTTGCCGGGCGGTTTGTATTGTTGCGCATTTTTCGGCATCCTGTTGCCAGGTGGATCTGGGAAGCCCCCGGCGGTTTTTGTGATCCGGGTGAAAGCTATCTGGAAACAGCCCGACGCGAACTCCAGGAGGAAACCGGGTTGATTTGTTCGCCAAAGCACATTCTGGACCTGGGGTGTTTTACCCCAGCCCCCGGTCTGGTCAATGCGCAGGTGGGTCTGGCGGTGGCTCTGGGTTGTGAGCCGGGAACGCAACGGGCCGTTGGCGAGTTGGGCATTGCCCCCGGATATCGGGAATTTACCGCTGCCGAACTCCACACCATGGAGTTGCAGGGCGACTTACAGGATGCCGCCACCTTGTTGGCTTTTCACCGTTGTCTGATACGCTACCCGGAACTCTGCGGTCCGGGATAGGTTTGGTTCATTTTCTGGAGCTGCGCCATGATCATCAGCAGTACCCCATTCCGAATTTCCTTCTTTGGCGGCGGCACCGACTATCCTGCCTGGTTTCGTGAGCATGGAGGAAAAGTTCTTGCAACCGCCATCAACAAATACTGCTACATCAGTGTCCGACCTTTGCCGCCTTTTTTCGAGCATAAATCCCGGGTTGTCTACTCTCTGGTCGAAATGGTCCAATCCCACGATCAGATCAAACATCCCGCCATTCGGGGCATTTTGACGGATTGGGGAATCACACAGGGACTGGAAATTCACCACGATGGAGATCTCCCGGCCCGCTCCGGACTCGGGTCAAGTTCCTCGTTCACGGTCGGGTTGCTGCATGCCCTGCATGCCTTGCAGGGTCGCATGGTTTCCAAAAACGAGCTGGCTCGCGAGGCCATTCGTATCGAGCAGGATGTGTTGCAGGAGCATGTCGGTTGCCAGGATCAAATCATTGTGGCCTGGGGGGGATTCAATGCCATCGAATTCAACCAGGACGGATCGTTTGCCGTCATTCCCATCATTCTCCCCCGGGAACGCCGCGACGAGTTGGAAAGCTCCCTGATGCTTTTTTTCACCGGGAAAACCCGATTCGCCACGGATGTGGCCGCCAAACAGATTAGCAATATTCCCAACAAGATCAATGAATTGCAGCAAATGCGTACCATGGTGGATGAGGCCATTGCCATATTGCGCGATATTCGCCAACCCATCGATCATTTTGGCCGGTTGCTGCATGAAAATTGGCAGCGCAAACGGTCCCTCTCCGATGCCGTCACCACGCCACTGGTCGATGAAATCTATGCCGAAGCCATGGCTGCCGGGGCCAGTGGCGGCAAATTGTTGGGGGCGGGTGGGGGCGGTTTCATGGTCTTTGTCGTGCGACCCGCCTTGCGGCAACGGTTGCGGGAGCGTCTCGGCAAATTGCTGCATGTCGATTTTCGCTTCAATCAGGATGGCAGCAAAATCATTGTATTCAATCCAGAAGAGACGGTTACATAACCCGCAAACCTGTCAGCATGACAGCCTTCTGCTCAAAAAGCGCCTTCCGAATTGAAGCCTTCCGTTTCAATCAGTGCCTTCCGGGAAAGTCAGCAATTTTCCTTCGGGAATGTCGGTCAGAGTCGGCAAAGGAACATGCCAGATCGCCCCACCAGGCCGGTTCGTGCTGTATTGCGATACAACATTGATTTTCAAAAACACATCCCGACCATAATCTCGTTCCCGCAAAAGATTATTGACCATCATAGCCAAATGGTGGTCATGGTTGATCAGTGAATTCAACGTCGAAAATTCTTCGGGTAATAAACATTGTCTGAAATGTGAATCATCCAGGAAACAAAGCTGCTTCCCTGGTGGCACAATGGCGTGTGGGTGCTTGTGTTCCAAAATGATGGTTTTGACATGAGAATCAGTCTTGTTCGGTAGCCATCGCTCAAGATAGGGTTGCTCGACGCGGCCATAATAATTGACGGTCGTGGCCACATGCTTGTGGGCCATCCAGATTGGCAGGAAGGCAAGTATACCATAGCCAAACCAAGCCATGCGTCGCATGTTTCTGGTCAATCCAGATCGTGCCTGACCGAATCTGGAAAATCGCCGAAACATCCAAACAGGTCGGCCAGAATGGAGCATCTCAAGCAAAATCCCACCTGAATAGCTGCCAGCCCAAATGACAAGAATCACTACGGATGCCATAATAACAAAGCCATTACGGTATCCAACAAGGAAAGCATTTCGCCCTATGATGACAGGGGCAAACGCCAACAACAACACAATAAAACCAAGAATGATCCTGATCACGTCAATTTTCCAATACTGCCTCTCTTTCTGTAAAATATAATGTGCAACCGCTCCGATCACGAGAGCAAACACAATAAAATGCGTAGCTGTTTGCGGTGGAAACCAAATATTTACACCAAATTTAATGGATTCAAAAAATTTAACCGCAACATCAAGGGGAGACGCAGACAACAGAAAGGAATATTTTTGGTTTGGATCGTCAGTAACATAAAATATATACGGAGACAACAAGAAACCCTGTATTGGCTTTACAACGTATTTGACGATAATATAAAAAATCATGGAAACGAGGCCGCAAAAAACAATGTCACGAATAATCGGAAATCGTACAATTTTCCAACCTGTGCGTTTCACATTGAGCAAACGAAGCAAAGGATATATTGTAACCAGTAATGCATTGGGAGGATAGATGAAGCATAACGTAAGGTAGACCAAAATGGATGATATTCCAAAATAATAAAGTCTCCGATTGCAAGCCATCAGGTCATAAAAATTAATTTTATCAATGAGAGGGTAACAAAAAATTGCAAAAAAAACAGGGATCAATCCGGGAACGGTATTTGATATCCATGTCACGTAAAGCAACGCCGGTGGCAATAAAAAAACACCTATTGAAACAGTGGCAGCCATCGGTATTGACAAAAACAAACTTTGAACCAATTGTCGAAAAAATATCCACCCAGTCAACCCCAATATCAGGGCACTGACCAAGCGACCAACCGAATAATCCTGAATATGTTGATATAGAAGAAAATACCAATTGACAATCCATGCGTTCAGACTGCGACCAATGGTTTGCAACCAGAATGTTTCAATAAAATAATGACAACATTGCCGGTAATCTGAAGACGACAGAAGCTGGTTTCCCTTCAAAAGCCATGTTGACCCATCGGGAAGTGGCGTGGCTTGAAGCTTGTCCACAAGATTGAAATGGTCACTATGCACACCATAATTCACGCCAAAAGTCGGAATGAAAATAAAAACAACCAGCAGCAATGAAAATACCCCTGCCGATATTTGGATCCATGAGAAGCGCATCATTCCATCCATTTAAAGTCAAAAAGAAATCAACATTAGAAAAATGTCAATAAAACCGGAAAATCATGGCAAATCATTTCCAGTTGCATTTGGTCGGGATGGCTTCCCCGGAGGAGACGGGGGTATCGGACGCGCCGCCGGTGCATCAGGAACATGGGGCTCTTGCCAAGCCCGGACAATCGGGTCCAGGCTTGTTCGGATAAGCCGAATACTTTCAACTATCTTATCGGTTCGTTCTGGACCAATTCTCCCCACCGTCGCGACCATCCGATCCAATCCCCCAATCACTACTGGCCCAAAACCTCCTTCAACCGTGTCCTGTAAATAACTGGCAACGTGGTTGATCGTTGCCGGAATGGCAATGCTCAGAGTAAAAACTATCAAAAACATTACCGTGGCAACACGCCCAATGTAAGCCAACGTGTCACGCATCAAGCCGAAAGCCATGGCAAGGCCATGGCGTTGATTTCCGGAAGGTTCTCGACCAGCATCAGTCAACAAACGCCTATGCTCTTCCTGCTCACGCAAGAACATCTGGAAAGCAGCATTAAGATCCGTCCCCTGTACAACGACCGAGTTTCCCGGGTTGCATAAGGTGAATGTTGGACCTTTTTTTCGAACAAAAAAGTCAACGTGTTGCGAAGAAGAATCAAGCATAAGTCACCCATTTAACAATCAACTCTAAAATCAATCAATTTCTATTTTCCAAAGCCCGTCCAAGACAGCCAAAAAAATATGGAAATAAACAACTGAATTTTCCTGATTATTCCGTGGGACCCCGTAGTCAATACAAAAACACGTCTTTGCCCAAGAATAAACTGTCCTTACGACCCACGACAGCCCGTTATCCTATTTTCTGAAGGTATCTCATGTCAACAGAAATTTTCTTTGCCAAAAATCGATGAATCAGATTAACATATGTGGCACAAAGCAAGGCATCTTTCAACACGTTTTCTATTATTTCAAAATGTTATGAACATCAGGCTTGCAACTACCGAAATTTTAACATGTTGATTTTACAATCATATAAATTAAAAACTCGATTGCCCTGCCAAGATGGATGCTCTCCATGGACACGCCGCGCACGATTTGAAACAATGAGACGGCTTCACCCTTGGCCATCTTTTCGACCACTTTTGGAAAAGCGCATCTCGGCTTCGGGATCATGTTGACTTTTCAGACAGGTTGGCTCTCAACTGAAAAATGTTGGAAACACAGCGCAATGAGCCTGGATGTGAATCATGAAAGCAATATTTGTCGAATTTTTAAATCTTTTCAACGATCAGCATGGTGTCTACTCCCTGTCCGCAGTTCTTAAAAAAAATGGCATCCATGTTGACTACGTCAGAACGATGCACCATGAAAAGTCTCTTGCCCGAGTCCTGGACCACGCCCCCGATTTTGTCCTGTACTCTTCATTCACGGCATCCATCCCAAAAATGATTGCTTTTGATAAAAAACTCAAACATGCCCTGCCCACGGTCAAATCAATCATCGGCGGACCTGGCGTGACGTTCGATCCCCTGGCCGTTGCCGGTTCAACCATCGATGCCATCTGTATCGGCGAGGGAGAAACCGTCCTCCCCGAATTCCTTTTGAATGGATTCAACCCGATTTATAATATTTTTTTAAACGGAACAGACCCATCAACTCAATATGCCCCTCTGATAAACCCTGACGATTTGCCGTTTCCCGATAGAGATGTCATCTACAATACAGATTCCCTGCTTCGAGACTTGCCATCCAAACAATTTTTTTCCGGACGCGGCTGCCCCTATCGATGTACCTACTGCTTCAACCATAAATTCAACGATATGTTTAAAGAAAAAGGCCCAATCGTAAGAAAGAAAAGCGTTGATTATCTCTTGGAAGAAATTCAAAGGGTGAAAAGCAAATACCCCTTGCTAAATGTGCATTTTAATGACGACACCTTTGTGATTAACAAAAAATGGCTCTTCGAATTTTGCGATAAATTTCCCAAAGCCTTTGACATGACCTATTCCTGCAACGTCAGGGCCAATCTCATCAATGACGAAGTCGCCGAAGCCCTGGTGGCCAGCCGCTGCCTGAATGTCACCTGGAGTATCGAATCCGGTAATGACCACCAGCTCCAAAAAATTCTAAAAAGAGCCATGTCGAAAAAACAAATTATCAATGCAGCCCATTGTCTCCACAAACATAAACTCCCTTTTCGTGTCGCCAACTTGATTGGGTTGCCAGGAGAAACATTTGATGACATGAAAGAAACGATTGAAATTAATATTGAGTCTCAACCCGCACTCTCTCTGGCAAATATTTTTATTCCTTACCCGGGACTTGCATTAACTAAATATTGCATCGATCATGGCCATTTTGATCCTGAAAAAAAACTACCAAGAAATTATTTCACAAAAAGCCCGCTCAATTTTACAGAAAAAGAACATGATTTGATTTACAAAACATTTTGCCTGATGCCCATTCTTGTAAAATTTCCTTCTTTGTATTATTGCAAAAAATGCTTTAGATTTTTGTATTTATTGCCTAAAATATTGTTGCGCCTTGCCTATGAATTTGTCTATACAACTGGATTTGCTAAATGGTATGTAATTAAAACGCCCTTGTATCTAAAATTTAAAATGGCTCTTCGCTATTTTCATTATTAAATTGCTTATGTTAGCTAATTTTTATTCATTTCTAAACCGCACCCACTTAGAAATATGCTGTTTTGGAGATAAAAATTGAAAAAAGATTTTTATTGGGGCGCTGCCCCAAACCCCGCCAAGAGGAAGGGCACAGCCCTTCCTCCTGGACCTCCATCCCAGTCTTTCATTCGTTTTTTTTGGAAAAATACACATTCCAAAGTGAATGCGTTTTTATTCAATCGGGAAACCCTGTGAAAATTGCCCTGGTCAATCCCAATCTCAATTCAAGCATGGCCGCCATTCCACATGGCCTGCTTTCCATTGCCTCAACAGTCCGTCATGCCGGTTTTTCATGTGATTTATTCGACCAGAATGTGCAAAACGTTACCGTCGAAACCTTGAAAAAATATGCTGTCGTCGGCTTTTCCGCCATGACTGCCCAATTGAAGGCTGCCGTGCCCCTGGCCGACCAATTGGCAACACACTGCAAAATTGTCTGGGGTGGCATCCACGCCCTGTTGGACCCCTCTTCCCTGCTCAGTCGTTATCCGGAAAGTCAGGTCATTCTGGGTGAGGGGGAATATCCATTGGTCAATCTTTTGCAATCATTTGACAAAGGCGAAGAAAAGCCGGATGGCCTGCCTGGGGTCATGCAGCTTGTTCAGGGCACCGCCACCCCTGCCACCCCGTTCATGATCGATGATCTCGACACTCTCCCGGATGCGGATTACGGTCTGCTGCCCCAAATTGAAAAATAGTAAGCGTTCACCGAAGTATTTTTGGTGAATTTTCGATAAATCCACCTGTCTTTTCAATCTTCCGCCTGCCCCTTCAGCGGGGGTCTGGGGGCAGCGCCCCCAGTAAAAATGGGCTGAACGGATACTAAAAAAGCATGAAAAAGATCGCAGGACCTCTGTTGGTGATTATTCCGGATCGACTTTCCCACCTGATCAAAAAAGGGGAAGTCACTTCCCGATATTACAATCCAGGCAATTGCTTTGCTGAAGTTCACATCCTGCTGACCAACGATGATCAGCCGGATTTGTCCATGGTGCAAAAAATGGTAGGGGACGCCCGCTTGCACCTGCACAATCTGCCCATCCGTGAATTTTTGCGTCGTCAGGGATGGCACCCTCTGGTCCTGCACAAATGGCGTGCCGAAGGCGTGGCCTTGGCGCGACAAATCAAGCCGGTCATGATTCGAACGCACGGGGCTTGGTTGAATGGTTGGCTGGGTGTGCGCATCGCAACCACGCTCGCCATTCCGATGGTGGTGTCGCTGCACATCAATCCCGATGTGGACACGCGGCAACGGGTTCCCTGGTGGCCGCACTGGCGGCGTCGGATTCTGCACCAGATTGAACTTTATTTTGAAAAGGTCACCCTGCGCGGGGCCGACCGGGTGTTGCCGGTTTATGAGCCGATTCGGAGTTATGCGTTGCGGCGCGGTGCCCGCCACATCCAGGTCTGTTACAATTTTTTGAATCCCGACCATATCGGCAAAAAACAGGATTATCGATTACATACGCCCCCCCGTTTGATCTCGGTAGGGCGACAAATTGCCGAAAAAAATCCCGCCAACATCATCCGTGCCTTGGCCCGTCTGCCCCAGGGAGAACTGACCCTGGTGGGCGATGGTCCCCTGCACGACACCCTGCGCCAGGTCGCCCGGGAGTGTCAGATCGAAGATCGCGTCACATTTTTACCTTCCGTGGCCAACGACGCCTTATGCCGGATGCTCCCCGATTTTGATCTGTTCGTCACGCACTCGGAGTATTGGGAAATCAGCAAGGCCACCCTCGAAGCACTCCTGACCGGCCTGCCCATCATCCAAAACCATCGCCTGGGAGATCCAGTGCCCGAGTTGCAAGGAGATTGGGTTGTTCTGGTCAACAATACCGTCGCTGCCTACGAACAGGCCATCACCCGACTTCTCGACGATGATGCTGCCCGCACCGCGTTGGGACGCCGTGCCTGGCAACATGCCCAGGAACGTTATGCCCCGGTGAAAACTGAAAAGGTTTTTGCTGATCTCTATCGTTCCTTGCTGCAATAGTGGTGACACCCGATTCATTTTCCTCCTTGCCGGGGGGGCGCAAAACAGGGTAAATTTGACAGGATAAAGGGTGAGGTGTGTGCCAATCCCTCGCTCGGCCCTTTATACCCGCGTGGAACGCTTTGTTCTAGCGGTTGATTCCAGATACTCATCAGTCAACATATCCGCTGCCCAAAAAACCCTTCAGAAGTTCATGAAGGGTTTTTTCGTTTCTGGGTTTAGCCTGAAACGCACCCTTGATTTTTTCTTTTTTTCACAACCAACTTTGAGTAGGATGACCACACATGAGTTTCCGTGACGATGAAAACAATGGCATGAACCCCTGGGCCGCTGACAAACTTTGGGAAGGTATGCGGCAAATCAAAGCCCAGGATGGAGAGTTTGGTCAAAATGTGGCTGCCTGGCGCTTGCATATGGGACTGGGAAACATTCTCGGCAAAGACCAATTGCCACCACCAGACTATGTTCGCTCTCAGATCACAAACCATCCGGAACAATTGAATGAACGGCGCTTGGATCAGCAAAAAGCAGTCGAAATGGGCAATCATGAGCAAGTCGATCAAATCGACCAGGAGTTCGCCAATATCGAACCGTTCAATCAGACGTATGGCCACATGATCAACAAATTCAAGAAACAATACCGGCAACCACCCATCCAGAGTACCGTTGCTGCCCCTTCTCCCAACTCTCTTGCGGATATGGCTTCGAATACAGAAACCCGAACTAAACCAATAGTACCGAAAACTGGCGACCAATCGCAGACTATTCCGTACAATAATCTTTACATGAAAGACGATGACGGATACAATACCACTCCTACCATAGATCTATCCGACACCAACTCACAAGCAGAGTCAATGCCCAATTCAGCTAGATTCAGAAAGAAACCAGAGGATTCTTTACGTTCGAATCCCTTCTTTCACAATGACCATATGAATCTTGCTCCTAATGGTCTTTATTCGAAATCACCGTGGAAATGGGATGCGCTCAAAACTCAGTGGCAATTCGTAACAGATAATACTGCTACCGATAATATTGAACCATATCTAATTCCAAAACCACCCCCTCTTAAAAAGGGATCTTTGGAAGAACTCGCGAGAAAGATCGATAACAGCATAGACTACGAATCCACCCCAGATCCAGAAAAAATCCACCATCCGATTTATCCCGAGGGGATAGACCTGGATAAAAATGTGCAGGAAGCATGGGATAACAAATGGAATATCCGATGGTTCAAAAGCCAAGTCGAAAACAAAGGCCCGAAAGATTATAAACAGCTCGGTCGTCAATACGAAAATTTCGGAAACTTCCACTATGGCGTATACGGAAAAGCCGCTGGAATCCCGGATTCTGTACTTCTGAGAGCTGCAGGATGGGCACAACAAAGGTCTGGAACTCAACCAGAAGACCACGATTGGGGACATTGGTATGGTTCTGAACCATAAGGTGACGATAAAAAAGATCAATGGTGGATCAAGCAAGGGATCAACTTCTACAATCGCCGTTACCAAAAGAAATAAACATCGTCAATGAAAAAACATGGGATGCTGATTGATGCATCTTCAGCATCCCAAGATCTTTAAATATCTTGGGATATGCAAATGAAAGCAACATGGATATCATGTCAGTTTGTCATAGCACTGTCATTATCAGTAATTCTCTCCGCATGCTTTGATTCTGATAAATCAATAAATGACGTTATTAAAACAGAAATTTTACGCAGATCTTCTCCAGACAATTTCATTGATGCTGTTCTGACTCAAACCTATTCCAAAAAAACCAAGACCAGTGTATATAATCTATTTATAGTGGCAGCAGGAAAACCTGCCGTGGGCAATAGCCCCTTCAATGCAACCCGTCTTACTGGTTGGGATCTGAATTGGTTTGATAAAAATGAACTTGAAATACATTTCAAGACAGGTGAAATTCATTATTTTTATAACAACAAAGATGTATATGTGGAGCCTGACAGTGAAAAACGAACTCGTATTCCAATCAAGTTAATACTGAAACCAGTTGATTGGAAATGCACTTTAAAACCTGATTGCGAACCAAAATAAACGGCTTATTTGATTTTAATAAAATATACAGGTGAAAGCATGAAGATTATTATAAAAATATGTAAAATAGCACTTATAATTATAATATTAACTCTATTCTGCATTGCATTACTGATTAGATCTTGCGATGATTTTGTTTCAAGAGATGAAATACTTCGCCTGACTTCACCCGATCAGCAAGTCGATGCTGTCATGGTCGAAATCAATGCCGGCGCAACCACTGCTTACGTCTACAAAGTTTATCTAATGCCAACAGGAAAAAAACCCGTCGAACATGATAAACACGTTTTTGGAGCAACACATCTGGACGATTGGAAAATAAAATGGCTTGATTCCAACAGGGTTGTCATCATTTATAGTCGTGCCGACATATTCCATTACACAAACTACAAAGATATTCAATTATTTCACCCAATAAAAGGTGAACAAACCAAAAGAATTGAAATTCTCTTGCGATAATGTCTGCATACATGGTACTCTATCAGAAAAAAACGTACATCCATAACGGCAAGGAGATATCCCATGCAATTGACCGTATGGTTTAGAAATATACAACCCGACCGGTGCCACATGGACAAAAAACCATTTTATTTCAAAAAGATGCTGTTGCAGTTATTTCAGACGTTTTTTTTGTCGCTGCTCGGCCTTTTGCTCCCGATAACGGCCTTTTCGGAAACCCAACCAGCCCAGCAGGCTGCCCAAGTCAAATTTTTCTCGCCCAACGGCTTTGTCAAAAAGGTGCGCCAGGTGACGGTCCGTTTTACGCGCCCGATGGTCGCTTTCGGGGATCCCCGTTTGAGCGAACCTTTCGTCAGCCAATGTCCCATTGCCGGCAAGGGACGCTGGGTGGACAGCCGCAACTGGGCCTATGACTTTGACCAGGATTTGCCGGCGGGAATCCAATGCACCTTTACGCCGAAACCGGGCTTGCGCACCCTGGCCGGAGAAGCGGTGGCAAGTCAGGAAAAATACAGTTTCAATACAGGTGGTCCCACGATTCTCTCCTCTCTGCCCTACAAAGGGGGATCCATCGATGAAGAACAAATTTTCATTCTGGGACTCGATACACCCGCCACACCAGACTCCGTCCCGGCAAACATCAACTGTGCCATCGAAGGCGTGGGTGAAAAGGTCGGGGTCCGCCTGCTGACGGGTAAGGATCGCCAGGATATTTTGCACAACCATCCCGATTTTTTGCGAAATTTCCGCGACATGTATCCCGGTACCAAAAAGCCTCTCCAAACCACTCAAACTCCTGGAGAAAGCAAAACTTCTGAAAAACACCCCGATCTGGTCAATGGGGAAAACTCCCCCATTGTTGTGGTTCAATGTCAGCGTCGCCTGCCCAACAAGGCCAAGGTGGACCTGGTTTGGGGCAAGGGGATTCGTTCCCAGAGCGGGGTCGAAACCCAGACGGCCCAGAATCTTTCGTTCCTGGTGCGGGATCAATTTTCAGCCCGTTTTTCCTGCCAACGGACCAACAAGGATGCCCACTGCATTCCGGTCCTGCCCATGCACCTCATTTTGACCGTGCCCATCTCCAGCAACGATGCCCAACGAATTCAGCTTAAGGGCAAGGATGGCAAAATCTACCCCACCCGCCTGGGAACCGAGGATGAAGAGCAGGATGACAACAGCCAGACCAAAAAAGAGAAACCAACCAAAGAGATCTGGGTTTCCCGGATCACCTTCCCGGGTCCTTTCCCGGAATTGAGTGATTTTACGGTGGAAGTTCCTCCCGGACTCAAGGATGACGCCGGACGGATTCTGGTCAATCAGGGGAGTTTCCCCCTGGCGGTCAAAACCGATATGGATCCGCCGCTGGCCAAATT
>JADGCO010000049.1:25709-31816 GCA_015228935.1 Magnetococcales bacterium
CAGGGGAGTTTCCCCCTGGCGGTCAAAACCGATATGGATCCGCCGCTGGCCAAATTTCCTGCCCCTTTTGGCCTCGTCGAAGCCAAGGGGGATGCCACCCTGCCGTTGACCCTGCGCAACCTGGAGGCGGTATTGCCTTTGGATGCAGCCCACCCTGGCTCGGCAGCCAATGAAGCAGCCGCAACCGACAAGCCGACCGAATCCACCACCAACGCAACATCAACCAACAAGCCGACCGAATCCCCCGCCAACACACCATCGACCGAAAAGCCGACTGCAGCACCCACCAAAAAAACCACCGCTGCCGTCACCTCCTGGTGGAACACTGTGCGCGAGCAATATTGGCCGGCAGCGGTCGAAATACGTGGTCGCCAGCTCCGGGTGGAAAAACCGGCGGAGTTCATCACCTGGATGAAACGGATCCATGATGTGCAGGAAAGCATCACGGAGACGAAGAATGATCAAGTGATCATCAAACAGCGCGTTGGGGAAATATCGGTGTTCGCCGGACTTGGTCCGGCCCATGCGACCCAACTGGAAACCTTCACCCTGCCCAAACCAGGCGGTAAAAAAGCCTTCGAAGTGGTGGGTATTCCATTCAAGAAACCCGGCTTTTATGTCGTGGAACTGGCGAGCGACCGGCTTGGGGCCGAACTGCATGGCGAAAAAAAACCTTATCACATCCAGACAGCCGTCCTGGTCACCAATCTGGCCGCCCATTTCAAACATGGCCGGGACTCCTCCCTGGTCTGGGTGACCGCCCTGGATGACGGCAAACCCGTCGGCGGTGCCGAGGTGACCGTCGGGGATTGCCAGGGAAAAATTTACCATTCCGGCCAGACCAATGCCGAGGGCGTGCTGACCATTCCGGAAAAACTGCCCGCCAAAGAGTCACTGCCGGGATGCAAGGAAAAGTATCAACGTGATTATCTGGTCACCGCCCGTTCCGGGGATGATCTCACCTTCCTGCTCTCCTCCTGGAACGAAGGCATCACCAACTACAGCTTCAACCTGCCCTACAACTGGCAACAAAGACCGACTCTTCAGGCAGGCACGGTTTTTGACCGCACCTTGTTGCGGGCCGGTGAAACCGTCTCCATGAAACATTTTATCCGGCAGGCCATGGGAACCGGCCTTGAATTACTCGACCCGAAAACCCTGCCGCACGAGGTCATCATTCGCCACACCGGCAGCGGCCAGGAGTATAAATTCCCCCTGCAATGGGGTGCGCAGCAAAGCGCGGAAAGCCAGTGGCCCATTCCCAAGGAAGCCAAAATGGGCGCGTATGCGGTCACCTTGCGCTCGGGAAAACCTCCCCATGAAAACAACCAGGAGTCAGGAACTTTCCGGGTGGAGGCATTTCGGGTCCCCACCATGCGGGCCAGCCTCACCCCGGTCCAGGCCGAAGCCATCAACCCTGCCCAGGTTGAACTGGACCTGCAATTGCGCCATCTTTCGGGTGGCGGGGCCGGTTCCGCTCCGGTCAAACTGCGTGCCCTGCTGCAACCCAAAGCCATGCACTTTGCCGATTACGATGGTTTTACTTTTGCCAACGGCAACATTCAACCCGGTGTGAAACAAAACCGCTCGACACACCAGGATGGCCCGGATGAAGAGTCTGAATCGAATGCCGAAGAACATTCCCAGCCCCTCAAGAGTCAACCCCTGCCGGTGCAATCCCTGACCTTGAACCCAACCGGAACCGCCCGGGCCATGATCAAAAACCTGGAGCCATCCGAAAGGCCAAGAGACCTGCTGGCCGAAATGGAATACCAGGACAACAACGGTGAATGGCTGACCGCCGCCACCCATGTCACCCTTCTCCCTTCAGGTGTCATCCTGGGACTCAAGCCCGATGGCTGGGCCGCCAACGTCGAAGAACTCAAATTTCAGGTTGTGGCCCTGAACCCGCGTGGCCAGCCCCTGGCCAAGGTGCCGGTGGCCGTTGACCTGCTCGAACAAAAGACCTACTCCCATCGCCAGCGTCTCATCGGCGGCTTTTACGCCTATGAACACCAGAATGAAATCAAACATGTGCAAGAGTTTTGTGCCGGAGTTACCGACGCCCAGGGACGGCTGTTCTGTACCGGCAAATCCCCCGTGCAGGGCAACGTCATTCTGCGTGCCAGGGCCGTGGATACCGAACAACGGGCCAGCTTTGCCCATACTTCGGTCTGGGTGACCAAAAAAGATCAGTGGTGGTTCAATGTCGAACACCACAACCGCATGGATCTGCTCCCCGAGAAAAAGCAGTATGAACCCGGTGAAGAAGCCCTGTTGCAGGTGCGCATGCCTTTCCGGGAGGCCACCCTCCTGGTCACCGTGGAACGGGAAGGGATTCTGGACAGTTTTGTCCAGACCCTGACCGGAGAAAATCCCATTCTGCGGGTCCCCATGCGCGGGCATTATGCCCCCAATGTCTTTGTTTCGGCACTGGCAGTGCGGGGCCGTGCCACGGAAGTAGCCCCGACAGCCCTGATCGATCTGGGTCGCCCGGCCTTCCGCCTTGGTTATGCCAAAATCCAGGTTGGCTGGAAGGCCAACACCCTGAATGTCCAGGTCACCACGGACCGCCCGACCTACAAGATTCGGGAATCGGCCACCGCCACCATCCAGGTGACCCCTGCCTCCGGCCAACCCCTGCCTGCTGATGCCGAGGTGGCCTTGGCTGCCGTCGATGAGGGATTGCTGGAACTCAAGGCCAACGACTCCTGGAATCTGCTGGCCACCCTGATGCAGGAACGACCTTTGAGCGTGGAAACCGCCACGGCCCAGGAACAGGTGATTGGTCGCCGTCATTATGGACGCAAGGCCGTCACCCATGGCGGCAGCGGAGGGCGCGGCAAGGGGGGCAGGGAGTTGCTGGAAACCCTGTTGCTCTGGCGGGGACGGGTCAAACTGGATGCCCAGGGTCAGGCCCAGGTGGCCATTCCCTTGAATGATCTTCTCTCATCTTTTCGCGTGGTGGCGGTGGCCAGTGCCGGCAGCAACCTGTTTGGTACCGGGGCCACCTCGATCAATACCACCCAGGAGTTGCAAATTTTCTCCGGTTTGCCACCCCTGGTCCGGGAGCAGGATCATTTCCGGGCAGGTTTTACCGTGCGCAACAGCAGTGAGCGTCCCCTGCAAGCCACGCTGCATGCCAGCGTGACCATTCATTCCCGTGCGGGGAGTTCTCCATCCATCTCCTCTCCTCCTTCTGCGGCTCCGCCTCCTGCCGCAACTCAGTCTTCCGCCACAGCACCGGCTCCTGCCGCAACTCCGGCTCCTGCCGCAACTCCGGCTCCTGCCGCAACTCCGGCTCCTGCCGTAACTCCGGCTCCTGCCGCAACTCCGGCTCCTGCCGTAACTCCGGCTCCTGCCGTAACTCCGGCTCCTGCCGCAACTCCGGCTCCTGCCGCAACTCAGTCTTCCGCCACAGCACCGGCTCCTGCCGCAACTCCGGCTCCTGCTACGGATACGGCTACGGCTTCGTCCGCACATCCAACCACGCCCCTGCCCCCCATCACCCTCCAACTCGCCCCGGGCGAGAGTCGGGAAGCGGCCTGGGAACTGGCAGTCCCTGTCGATACCGAACGTCTCGCCTGGAGCATCCAGGCCACGGCTGATGGGGCCGCAGATCGGCTCAACGTCTCCCAGACCGTCATTCCAGCCCTGCCCGTGCAAGTCATCCAGGCCACATTGAGTCAACTCGATGGACAACAGGAAATTCCCGTTGCCATGCCGGCGGATGGCCTGCCGGGCCGGGGCGGTGTGCGACTCCAGGTCCAGGCCAAACTGGCCGAATCCTTGGCCGGGGTACGGGAATACATGGCACTCTATCCCTACTCCTGCCTGGAACAACGCATTTCCAAAACCGTGTCCGCGCAGGATGAAACCGCATGGAATCAACTCATGGCTGCCCTGCCCTCCTACCTGGATGCCGATGGTCTGGCCAAATATTTTCCAAACCTCCAGAAAGGGAGTGATGCCCTCACGGCCTATCTGCTGGCCATTGCCCATGAAGCCGGCTGGAGCATCCCCCCCGACCAGCAACGCAAAATGCTTGACGGGTTGCTGAATTTTGTGCAGGGCAAAATTCTGCGATACACAGGACTGTCTGCCGCCGATCACAACCTGCGCAAATTGACCGCCTTGGAAGCCATCACCCGTTACAACAACGCCCTCCCTCTCAAGCATCTGACGGCCATTCCCGCCGAACCCAACCAGTGGCCCACCTCGACTTTGATCGACTGGCTGAACATTCTCAGCCGGGTGGAGTCCCTGCCCAAGCGGGCCACCCTGCGCCAGGAAACCCTCGACATTCTCCGCTCCCGACTCGATTTCAAGGGAACCTCCCTGGGTTTTTCGACGGCCCGGAGCGATCATTTGTGGTGGCTCATGGTTTCGGAAGACAGCAATGCCACCCGGCTCATTCTGGCCCTTTTGCACGATAAAAACTGGCAGGAGGATCTGCCCCGTCTGCTGCGCGGCACCCTTGGCCGCCAGAAAAGAGGCCATTGGGACACGACAACAGCCAATGCCTGGGGCACCGTGGCCCTGAAAAAATTTTCCAGCCAATTCGAGTCGGTGCCGATTACGGGCACCACGACCGGTCAACTGGCCACAACCGGACAGCACCATGACTGGGGCAGGCAACCCAAGGGCGGTACCATGGAATTTCCCTGGCCAGCGGAACCGGCCCGGTTTGCCTTGACCCACCAGGGAACCGGCAAGCCCTGGGTCACCCTGCAAAGCCGGGCGGCCATCCCCCTCAAGGAACCCTGGAACAGTGGCTATCGCCTGCAACGCACCATCCTGCCCGTGGAACGCAAAACGCCCGATGTTTGGAGCCGGGGTGATGTGTTGCGCGTGCGCCTGGAACTGGAGGCCCAATCCGACATGACCTGGGTGGTGATCAACGATCCGATTCCTGCCGGTGGAGCCATCCTCGGCACCGGTCTGGGCCGGGATTCCAAAATCATGACCCGGGGCGAAAAACAGTCGGATTGGATCTGGCCCGCCTTCGAGGAACGCACCTTCGACTCGTTCCGGGCCTATTTCGAGTGGCTGCCCAAAGGCAAATGGCAGGTGGAATACACCCTGCGTCTCAACAATCCGGGCCGCTTTTCCCTCCCCCCCTCCCGGGCAGAGGCGATGTATGCCCCGGAAATGTTCGGGGAAATTCCCCTGGAGGCCATGACCGTGCAACCATGAGACCGTCCATATCAAAATCCTACCAGATACGCGGCACAAAAGAGAGATCGTTGGCCAGGCGAACGTTTTCCCCGGATTGGACGATCACGAACAAACCCAGGTTCATGGCAAAACGATCCACACCTTCCCCCATGACGATACCGGCCACGGCACCCATAATCTGCCTGTCGGCGTATTCTGGATAAAACTCCTTGAATTCTGACAATTTATCCGCATGCCACCGCACATCCTCGATCTTCAAATCGCTTTTAACCTCCACCGCAACCACTGCGGTGGTATTGATGACGAGAAGGTCGATCTCCATGTGTCGATTGCCAGGCAATTTGGCTTTGGTGCGCGGATGCACCTTATGCACCGGAATGCCACGCTCAGCAAACATGGTTTCACAAGCCGGGGCCACCATACCTTCGACAAACTCTCCCCAACGCCCCCCCAGACGACCAATCTGGCGGGAAACATCCTTGACCACCCGTTCAGTCTCCTGGAAATGCCGATCCGCCTCGGCACGCGCCTTGGCCTGCTCCTCTTGAAAGCGCCGATCCGCTTCGGCTCGCTCTTCCTTGAAGATGCGCTCGGCTTCCGCACGTTCGATCCGTTCCTTTTCTCGCGCCTTTTCTCGCGCCTTTTCTCGCGCCTTTTCTCGTTCAATGCGTTCCTTTTCTCGTTCAATGCGTTCCTTTTCTCGTTCAAAGCGTTCCTTTTCTCGTTCAATGCGTTCCTTTTCTCGTTCTTCCCGTTCCATTCGCAAAAGCCGCTCGTTTTCCTGAAAGCGACGTTCCCAATCGGATTGGGATTTTTGAAACAAATAGTTGGTTTCCTGAAACAATTTCCAGATATCTTCCAGGGTCAAAGGTGTGGACATGGTTGGCATCTCCTGGCAAAGGGTCATCAGATCGGGCTGCATGCAGTAT